>JAUXDR010000090.1 GCA_030618205.1 Deltaproteobacteria bacterium
GGCTTGAACATTTCCTTACCAAGGATAAAGCGGCGAATAGGTGAAAGGATTGTGTCGAAGACGGGAATTCCCAAGGCCACTATGGGGATCAACATGGCAGCCCCCACCTGGCTCTTGATGGAACCCATGATGGAAAGGCCGGCAATAGCGTAGCCCAGGAAATAGCTTCCGCCATCCCCCATAAAAATACTTGCAGGGTTGAAGTTGTATCGCAAGAAGCCAAGTACGGCTCCGGCCAGGGCCGCAAATAGCATGGCAATGAGATATTCACCTCTCAACACGGAAAGGATGACCAATACGGCAGACGCAAAAAAGGCAATTCCCGCAGCCAGGCCGTCAAGCCCGTCGATCAGGTTTATGGCATTAATAAAGAAGACAAACCAGAAGACAGTGACAAAATAACTCAGGATAACGAAATGAAGGTCTATGCTGAAAAGAGAAAGAACCTCGATCCTGAGACCTCCCCAGAATGCAACACTGGCACCGATGATCTGAAAAAGGAACTTAACTTTATGACCCAGTCTGTGAAAATCATCAAACAGCCCGACCCCGAAGACCGTCAGGGCTCCAAGCAGGAAGAACGTGGCTTGCCTGTCCAGTATAAGCTTATTGGAGACATTGGTCGTGATTGAGGCGCTGAGAACCAGAGTAATAAAAAAGGCCACAACAATGGCCAGGCCGCCACACCTGGGAATAGGGTTTGAGTGTACCTTACGTTCAACCCGGCACATCCAGGGCACCAAACCTGACCCCAAGCTTACCTGCAAGGGGAGTGAGCACCAGGGAAAGGACCAGCGCAATGATGAATATGGCAAGAATCGTTGTCATATCTATCCGCAGATTACCTGTCTGCGTGCGATCACGCACAGGCAGGCGCAGATTACCGCCAGATTAATATCCATGAATTTTACGAATTATAGCCAGTTATCGGATTGATTACGGGAAATCCTTCAAGAGTTATAACCTTACAGAACTTTTCATCAGCGCAAACAACAGCCTTAAATTCAAGCTCATTTACTGATTTCACTACTGAGAGCTGTATTGCATCCAGTGTTTTCAGACTATGTTTTTTGGCATACTTTAACAAAAGTTTTGTTGATTCCAATTTCTCGGCATTTGTAAATTCAGCAACTTCGTAAAGCCTTCTCTTAATGTCTTGGGAAAACAACTTCCTCAAAGACATAAAATTCTCTTCGTCAATTTCACCGACCCTTACTTTCAAAGATAGTGCAGAATAGAATTCTATGATGCTGATATCTGAGATTACAAATTCAGCATCTGATTCCGCAAACAACCTGTCTATAAGATCGCTACCAGATTCCCTGTGATATCGTTTGACAATAGCGCTGGTATCGAGAAAATATTTACTCAAATTCTTTCCTCTCTACCTTCCACAATGGTATCTGCCAGATTCCCTTTTATTGAGCTAAGGTGCTTATGAACAGCATCCAAAGTCATTTCAGGGTCTGCTTCCGCTGTAATGAAGTCTATTAATGGATTTCTTCTGAGACCTTTTTTCCCCTTCGATTCTAGAAATTCCACAAAATCCAGCACCTGCGAAACCTGTTCTTTATTAAGCGCTTTAGACTTTTTGTATATCTCCTCCGGCAGATCATCTCTTAGCAGTGTTGTTGTCATTTGAAACCCCCTTTTTATCCACAGATTACCCCGATGAAATAGAAAAACAAAAGGCATTTCATGGGGCAGGCGCAGATTTGCGCAGATTCAAAGAACAATTCCATTTAATTAATCAGTGTAACCATAGACCAATCGTTTATGTTCAAGGGATTTTTTTCCAAAATTAATCAACAAGCCTACCTTAAGTTTCGTGGCTTTCAAGTAGTTAATAAGCTTTGTTTTACCTGTTTTAAGATCTTGAACTATTTGTCTCATTTAACTTGAATTACTTTTGTTTTGAACAAACCTCTAATATCGTATCATTCAAGCCAATTTTCCATTATCAGGCCTGGAACACGCGCAAATTCACGGACATTAGCAGTCACCAGAATCAAATCCAAAGCCAGGGCATGGGCGGCTATGAGCATATCATTGGGACCGATAGGTGTGCCGGAATGTTCCAGGGCAATACGCAACTCGGCGTACCGATGATCTGCCGGTTGCTCCACGGAGAGGATATCCAGACCTGATAAAAATAACCTCCAGTTGTTTCTTTAATCGCGATGAGCCCTTCTTCAGTGCGCCATAACGTAACTCGGCGGCAACCACAAGGCTGGTGCAAACCCGCTTTTCACCGACGATTTCGATCCGCCTTGCTACCTTACCTCCTGGATGCCGGACAAGATCAGACAGGATGTTGGTGTCGAGTAAATACGTAAAGTTGCTCACGGTTACAATTCTATGTCATCCGGAGGCAGCAGGCCTTCGTCCACATCCGGAAAGTCCTCTTCCAAAGGTTCCAGCGTAGCCAGTATCGCCAGCAGGGAAGGATGCTTAACAGGCTTTATGATCAAGCACTCACCCTGCTTGCTGATAATGGCTTCCTCTCCGGGCAGTTCGAAATCTTTTGGAATACGTAACGCCTGATTGCAGCCATTTTTGATTAAAAGGACATGACGCTCTGTTTGCATATCAACCTCCTGTTATTGAACTGACATATGTCTAAACATATGCCTTGCAGGTGCAGCTATCAAGAAAAATGTAATGCGCTGTAACAATGGAGTGTAACACCCACCAAGTCAATACCGCCCTGTTTGAGGCACAGGGGCACACATACACTCCGCATGCGGCCCATTGCTCACCACCCGCTCTCCGGGCTTAAATTTCATGCCTCTCAGCCTTATCTTTCCCCCGTCCTCTGTCCTCTGACATCTGACATCTGACTTTCCCCGACCTCCGCCCTCTGTCCTCTGTCTTCTGCCCTCTGTCCTCTGTCTTCTGCCCTCCGTCCTCTGTCTTCTGCCCTCCGTCATCCGACATCTGACTTCCGACATCTGATCTCTGTCCTCTCATTCCTCAATTTCCCTCAATCAGCTATTCGCTCATACCGTCATCATATTATTCAACCTAGTCAATTACGTCCCGCAATTCCCTCCTTGACTTTCAACGGAATAACTTGGCGGTTTATAAAGTGACAAAGTGCCAACGTCCCCCATAGTTCCGTCCCCCATAGTTCAGGCGATATCGGCAATCCCTTGCGGCTACAGCGGGAGTTTGCCGGTTCCATCATTGCTTATCCCTGCGAACGGTTACGATTATTCAATCCTTTTTTATCTCATAAATCTTGTAATCTTCAGATGTCCTGTAAGATAATTTTCTCTGCCCATTGCACGACGGCAGCAGCCATTGAAACCGCTTCTTTATGTTCATCTGTGGTTATCGGTTCAGCAACACCGGGATATCTGGCCTCCCATGCAAAAGTTGTCAAGATGGTGGCGTCTTCGATGGCAAGCGGTATATCTTTTCCATTACGTTTCAAGTTGGTGACGAGTTCGTCCAGGTCATGGGTATAGCGAAACTTGATACTGTGATGAACATGGACGGCTTTCAGGGCCTTTTCCGCTGCCTGCTGTGCGTGAAAACAAAGGTCTTCCAGAAAAGCGCCATCAGGAAGTTCCGCTCCCGCAAGGGCAAGGTCTCCTTTGGCCCGGGCCAGCCAATCAATAGCCGAGCCTGCCTGCCTGTCATCATGTGGCATGATAGAGTTCCTTTCCGTGTTTCAGTGCAGGGTGGATCACCAGTGAAGGGTTGTCCCGGTTCTTGAGAATGTCGTTTTCGGTCACAACAATAATATCCTTGGAAAATCCCATGCCGGATAATTTGCGGTAAATTACCCTGGCTGTATTGCGCCGGTGGACACCGTCCGGCATAATAATAAGAAGGTCAATATCACTGTCCGGCCCCATTCGTCCTTCCGCTGCGGAACCAAAAAGAACAATACGCCTTGGCTGAACCGTTGCCACAATCCGTTCAGTAATCGCATTCAACAGAGTTTTATCAGGAATCCTATTTTCAGACATCAATATATTCCTCCAGGTATATGTTTTCTCTATAGCTTTAGGTGGTCGAGGACTTTTTGCAGCGTAATCAAGGATATTTTCCCAAAGTGGAACTTTTTAGGCTTTTTGGGAGAGGCATTATCCCTATCACTCAGCAATAATCCTGCTTACTCTCCTGCCTTAAGAATCAATTTCTCAATAAGAGCAGGGTGGTAACGTAAGCCTTGTTTGGTCATAGAAGATACACAATCAGAAAAGGAAATAATCAGACCTCTCCGTTTTGCATTCAGTAGGATACCCAAAGTACCAATGACTGTAAGGCCAAGATATTCAGCAATATTCCTTCCTATTTTCTCATCCATAATCACCATGTCGGCACTCATTTTCAGGGCCATGTTCAAGGTATACTTTTCCCCTTTATCCAACTCGAGTAAAAAATGGTTAGCAACGCATTGTTCTGAATTAATCACTTCTATCCATTCCAACTCGTCTAACTCCGGCACAACAATTGGCCCGCCCGCTGTACATTCTTCAATAACCTCAGAGACAACATAAACCCTGTCAAACAGGCGGGGGAGTAAATCCAATTTTCCTATAGAGGAAAGAGCAATAAGCGGTGTAGTATTACAGAATACTATCATATTTCTCGACTTTCCCGGCGAAAATCATCCCTGGAGTTCTCCAGAAGACAGGCTCCCTCATCCATCGCCTTTGTGAGAAAAGCGACCCTCGATATTCCGAGCCACTGAGATGCCATACCGGAAGAAATTTTTCCGCGTTTAAAAAGACTTACAGCTGCGTCCACTTTTATCATTTCAGCAAAATCTTCCGTGTTAACGTGAAGACTCAATAGAAGCTCATCGGGACATTTTATTTGCACAGTATTTTCCATAACATCCATCTCCAGCTTTTCTGATATTGGGGAAGCGATCCCTTCAATTGCAGATAGCAAACCTTTTCCAAGTTAGTTTTGATTCTATAAGAATCCCATTTAAAATCATATTGATCTTTCTGAAAATTTTCCCCAGCATTTGTAGTGCATAATCCGGGATCATGAACTTCTCACGAATAGAGCATCTTGTGCTCTTCATGAACACCAAACTTTGAGGCTATCTCATTGGCTGTTTGGTGACCTTTGAGAGCGGCCAAAGCAACCTTGGCTTTGAGTTCTTTGCTGTAACGTTTTCTCTTCATTGAATTCCCCTTGAAACAGTCTGTTTTCTACCTTAACATACTGTCTCATTTTCGGGGTCCACTATACCTGGCTGTGAGACGGGATTTCGATCATGTTAGCTCGGGCTCAAAGAATTCTTCGCGTTCTACCAACTCGTCCACAATTTCAGTTCTCAACCGCATTCGTCTTCGCGCTGTCACAGGG
>JAUXDR010000278.1 GCA_030618205.1 Deltaproteobacteria bacterium
CCCAGGATGATATTGGCGTCTTCATGGGCCTCGTCGTGAATCAACGAAGATGACTGTTCTACCTCCTCCATGCTCAGAGTAAAACTGCTTGCGGTAATATTCATCAGGATGCCCCTGGCACCGCTTATGGAAATGTCTTCAAGCAAGGGATTGGCTATGGCCATCTGTACTGCCTCCAAGGCCCTGCGTGACCCTTTGGCAACACCTGTACCCATGAGGGCCATCCCCATTTCAGCCGTAACAGTGCGAACATCTGCGAAATCTACGTTTATATACCCTCTCAGGACTATGAGGTCTGAAATGCCTCTTACAGCATAGTAAAGGACCTCATCTGCCTTTCGGAACATCTCCAGTATCGGAGTGTTGGGCTGGGCAAGGCTTCTGAGCCGATCGTTTGGAATGGTTATTATAGTATCTACAACATCTTTTAATTCTTCTATTCCCTCTTCAGAAACGCGCATTCTGCGTTTTCCCTCGAAGGAAAACGGTTTTGTCACTACTGCTACTGTAAGAGCACCCATTTCCTTACTGATTTCTGCAATAACAGGGGCCCCTCCGGTGCCGGTACCTCCACCCATTCCGGCAGTAATGAAGACCATGTCGCTTCCTTCCAGCATTGCCCGGATATCATCTATGCTCTCTTCTGCGGCTTCCCTGCCAATTTCAGGTTTTGCTCCTGCTCCGAGTCCCTTGGTGAGTCCTTTACCCAGCTGAATCTTTGTGCCGGCCCTGGACACTTCAAGGGCCTGGGAATCCGTGTTTGCAGCTATGAATTCCACACCCTTGAGTTCGGAGGCTATCATACTGTTAATAGCGTTTCCGCCTCCACCTCCGACTCCAATTGCCTTTATCTTTGCCGTGAGTTTTGGCTCAATAAACTCAAAAGACATATGCTTGGTCCTCCAACTCGAATAGGTGCGGCTTTCGTATAACGCAGTGTAGCTATCCATCAATATATTGTATAAATTTGTATTTATGATACCATATAATGTAGTTTGTCAAGAGAAAAAAGTGAAAAAAACTCTACAGCCCAAATATTTCTTGATAATCAGGAAATTGTAAAATTGGGGATTGAAGGTATCATAGTGATTTAATTCCTCAATTCCTCAATTCCTCAATTTGTTTTAAATCTTAAACCATGACTTCATGCGAAGGGTTACCCTGTTGAATATATTCCCGTCTCTTATTCGAAATTTTCTTTGAGGCTGATGTTCCATGCCATAGAGCACAAGGCCTACAGCAGTGGCAAACATGGGTCCGTTGACTACGTCCACCAGGCCGGAAATCCGCTGTGGATAGCCGATTCTCGCTGGCAACTGGAATACCTGATCCGCAATTTCGGCGATTCCAGGCAGGAGGGCAGAGCCTCCGGTTATAACCACCCCTGAAGCCAGTAGTTCTTTAAGTCCTGTCCGTTCTATTTCCTGGTCAACCAAGGTAAAGATTTCCTCCACTCTGGGCTCAAGTATTTCAGACAGGATGTGCCTGGACAAAAGCCTGGGTTTGCGCCCTCCCACACTGGGGACTTCTATCATCTGATCTTTATCTACCAAAGAGTTGAGGCAGCTACCGTGGTCTATTTTTATTTGTTCAGCCTCTTTACTGGGTGTCCTTAACCCGACTGCTATGTCATTAGTAAGGTTGTTACCGCCAAGTCCCAGCACGGCTGTGTGTTTGATGGCACTTTCAGTAAATAGAGCAAGATCCGTAGTACCACCCCCAAAGTCCACAAGGGCAACCCCCAGGTCCTTTTCCTCCTGGGTTAAGACTGCTTCGGCTGAGGCAAGGGGCTGAAAAACTATGTCTACTACGTCAAGCCCTGCCCGGTTTGCACACTTGATAAGGTTCTGTGCAGCCGTAACTGCTCCTGTCACTATATGTACTTTGGCTTCCAGCCTTACCCCGGTTATCCCGACAGG
>JAUXDR010000052.1 GCA_030618205.1 Deltaproteobacteria bacterium
TTTTGAGGGTCCTTGCCTTTGGAAATTATTACGGTCATATTTGATATCTCACTCCTTCCTATCCTGTTAGATCTGAGAATCGATGTGTTTGGCAGATCAGCGGCCAAAGTAGCCGGTTACGCTCGACTCTGCGAGTATGTGTCCTTGAAGGACTGACTCACCCGTAAAAAATACGAGAATCAGGAGCCAACTAAAGACCTTTGATGACATTTTCATTTAATATAAAGTCCTGCAAGAGAAAAATCTACTATTTCGTGAGCCTCTGCTGCATAAATTATTTGCAGTGCCGGGGTATATGACTTAGAGTTCTGCAATTAGTTGAATCTGGCTAAAAAATTGCTAAGGGGAGGATTGCGGGTGTTTCATCGTCCATCATATCTGTCAAATGTTGAAAAAAAAGCTATAATTTCTCGTTTTTGGAAAAAAGATCCGTCTCTTTGGGCCAAGGACCCGGAGATTCAAAAGCAGATCACAGGTCGTCTTGGCTGGCTGGATGTTATCCCAAAAATGAGAGAAGCCCAGGGAGAAATAGAAGGTTTTGCACAAGATGTGAGACAGCGAGGCATCAAACGGATAGTGCTTCTTGGCATGGGAGGGTCCAGCCTCTGCCCTCTGGTTTTGAGTCAAGTCTTCGGGTCTCAGGAAGGATTTCCCATATTGAAGGTCCTTGACACAACCGATCCTGATGAGGTGGAGAATGTTGCCCAGAGTGGAGACTGGAATTCAACACTCTTTTTAATGGCCAGCAAATCCGGTACTACGGTGGAACCTAATGCCCTGTTTAATTACTTCTGGCCATTGCTGGAGAATGAGGTATCTGATCCTGGTTCGCATTTTGTGGCGATTACAGACCCAGGAACTCCCTTGGAAAAGTCGGGAAATGACCATGGCTTTTTGAAGATTTTTCTTAATCCTTCTGACATAGGAGGAAGGTATTCAGCACTCTCTTACTTCGGACTGGTCCCGGCAGTCCTGCTGGGGGTGGATATTGACAAGCTCCTTCAAAGGGCCGAAGAGATGGTCAGCAAGTGTGGTCCGGATATGCCATTGGATAAAAATCCAGGATATGGACTTGGGGAATTCTTGGGAGAGTTCGGGGTTCAAAGCAGGGACAAGTTGACCATCCTTTCTGATTCACCAATCAAGTCCTTTGGCCTTTGGTTAGAGCAGCTTGTGGCAGAGAGTACTGGCAAAGAGACCAGAGGTCTGGTTCCCATTATTGGCGAATCCACCGGGATTCCAGGATTTTATGGTGGAGAACGTATTTTTGTTTACCTGAGGATAAAAGGGATCCAGGGAAAGGACTCCTTGGAAGGTTTTATGTCAGAGCTACGGGAGGCCGATTTTCCTATCTATGAGTTGTGGCTCGAAGATCTGTATGATCTGGGAGCTCAGTTTTTCCTATGGGAGATGGCGACTGCCCTTGCCTCTCATTTCTTTAGCGTTAATGCCTTTGATGAACCGGATGTCAGGCGTTCAAAGGAAAAGACCGGAGCAATCCTTGATGTCTATCGTGCTGAAGGCAAGATGCCTATAAAATTCTGGATAGATCCAAATAGTCAAATTCATTTCCGGGCTTCAGAGATGCTGGCCGCGTCCATGAAGAGTCTTCCAAGGGCCTTGAGAGACATATTCCATGTCTTGCCGACTTGGGGCTATTTGGCATTTCTCCCTTATTTACCTTATGATCCGGAGATGGAAGCAATAATAGGGGAGATGCGCTATCTTGTGAGAGAGGAGAAAGGATGTGCTACGACCATGGGCTATGGCCCGAGGTATCTCCATTCTACAGGCCAGATTTACAAAGGTGGCCCCAGTTCCGCGGCTTTTTTGATCTTTACTCGAAAAAGGGCAAAGGACTATCCGGTGATCCCGGATTTCGGTGCCTCTCTCTGGCATATCCAGTTTGCCCAGGCGGTTGGAGACTTCGAGGCCCTTTCTGACGCACGGTTTAGAGCTATCCATGTGCACCTGCCCTCTGATTACCGGCCTGGATTAAGGAATTTTAGCAAGGTCCTTTCAAGATCAGTTCGTATAAAGTAAGGAAGGATGTATGGTAAACGCAGGCTACTAACAGTAGCTGTACTTCTCCTTGGCCTCTGGATACTTGGCGTCACTGGTTATGTGATCATCGAGGGATGGGATGTCCTTGATGCCGTTTACATGACAACCATATCGTTGACTACTGTCGGGTATAATGAGGTCCACCCCTTAAGTCCGGCAGGACGCATATTTACCGTGCTGTTGATTGCCATGGGTGTAGGTCTTTTTTTCTATGCCTTTCGTGTACTGGCAGGGGCAATTATTGAGGGACATCTTAAGGGACTCCTGGGAAAAAGGAAAATGCAAAAGACCATTTCCAATCTGAAACAACATTTTATTATCTGTGGTTACGGAAGAATTGGAATGTCAATATGCAGGGTACTTAAAGAGCGACAGTATCCCTTAGTGGTAATAGAAAATGATCCCTCTATTATACAGGAGATAGAAATAAATAATCTTTTGTATGTAACCGGCAATGCGACCCATGACGAGATCCTGATTCAGGCAGGTGTTGAGCGGGCAAAAGGAATTATCTGCGTATTAAGTACTGACTCGGATAACGTGTACATCACTCTTACGGCCAGATCGCTGAATCCCGGGCTGTCGATCGTGGCCAGAGCAGATGACGCCCATGCGGAAAACAAGATGATCCAGGCAGGAGCAAATAGAGTCATCTCTCCATATGAGATAGGGGCAAGGCGTATGGCCCTTGCAGTGCTCCAACCCACTGTGACAGAGTTTCTGGACCTGGCAGTCCATTCGTCCGCCTTTGACCTCAGTATTGAGCAGGTGGAGATAGATTCCAAATCCTCCCTGGATGGTGTGAGCCTTGTGGACGCTGCTCTGCGCCAGAAGTTAGGTATTACAGTGCTGGCGGTCCAGCAATCTTCAGGCGAGATGACATTAACCCTGCCACCTGACTATATTATCAGGGGTGGTGATATAGTTGTTGCTTTGGGAAGCAGAGAAGGACTGAATGCCTTGAGGGAACTGGGCAGGGGCACGCTTGCTTCCTGATGGTTTGCTTTTAGGGATTTGTTTGGCGATTGCACCGCAGTATTTCATTTTCTGTTACGATAATGTCCATTCTCTGGTCATGGGTTTTCAAGGGAATTTCCGGAAGGACCTGAAGGCTGAAGGCAAGTCCTATGCGAAGGGCTTGTGGGGCTTCTATAGATAAAAAACGGTCGAAGTATCCTCCTCCGTAACCATATCGGCCGCATTGGCGGTCAAATACGCTGCCGGGAACCACTACCATGTCTATTTGGGATGGTCGTATTAATAAGGCCACCTTTACATCCGGCTCTAGTATTCCGTAGGCTCCGGGCCTGAGGCCTTTCCCCCAATCCTTCAAGAGATAAGTTCCGAGCCGCCTGTTTGTGACATCTGTCTTAGGGATAGCCACTTCAAGTCCGCCATTGAGCCTCTCTCTGATGAGTTGATGTGTATCTACTTCGCTCCTGAAAGAAACATAGATAAGTGGCATCCTGCTGTTCTTGTATTCTTCAAGTTTTCTGAAGCTGTTAGTAATTTTTTTACTCAGATAGCTCATGGTAGAGAAGGAAAGACGATCCCGTTTGGACAGGATTTGGCTTCGATAAGATAAGGAATCAGGAAAAGACATGTATTTAAAAAACGAGATTGATTACGGGGATTGATAAAAAATACGAATACAGGAGGATTCTCGCACACAGGAATTTTGCCAGACAGGCTTGAAGCTCCTGTCTCTCAGCACAACGTTTCTGCCTGAGGAGAGAAATCTTATAGATCTTGCTAATAGACAAAGGCATCCATCTCTGCCGAAGAATTTTGATCCCACCACTTCCACGTTTTCTCCATCATTGAGTTTAAGTTTAATTCGCCTAACAAACCATCGCGGAGCAACAATGACCCTGAAAATACGAGTTCTGGTCTGGAGAGTAAAGCACTGGAGTTTCATATAGGGCCTTGCCGCGCACTGTTTGACAGTTCCTCTGATTACTATCTCTGTATTTTCGTCATAACCAATACTTCCGGCATGAGCAGAGTTAGTATTGGTCAATAATAAAATGGTAAATAAGAAAAAAAAGGAGGAATAAGCAGCTTTTGGATCAATTACCTTATGGACATTCATGGCTACTTACTGTGCCTCTGATCGACTTTGGGGAAATGCTTGCAATATTCTTGTCTCCTGAAATTGCTCAAGAAAATATATGCAGATTGCGTACCTTTTGGATAATTATATGTTATTACACCAAGTTACTGAAAATATCAAAATTTTTTATCATTTTGAAAGATTTTAATCCAGATCGCAATAAACACAACATGCAATTTTTGCAGGTTCATGCAATTTTTGCACTTAGTTCATGCAATTTTTGCACTATTTTTTCCTGGTTAGTGTCCGGTATTTCTGATGGGCATTCAGGAATTTCTAATTCGAGAGCCTCTCGGGAATAATCTTTTTTATTTAAATCCAGGAAGCCCGGAACTTGTGAGTAGGCTGTGGCTTTTGGAGCACCTCTTAGAAGTCTTCAAGGAAGGATGTGACAACATAAAGAAGAAGGCCTCCTTGAAAAATTCCAAGAAGGCCTTCGGGGAGAGGAGGGTTGGGAAGAATAATGAGTTTTTACTATTTTATTGTTGAGCTGCCTTTACGATTTTTTTAATTGTTATTCGTGTATGTTTATATGTATTATAAGCAAACATCGTGCCATCTATTTCAGAAGACCATATTCCTTTAGCTTGTACTGAAGTGTTCTAATTGAAATACCTAATATTTTTGCCGCTTTACGTCTATGTCCATCTGTTTCCCTGATGGTTGTCTCAATGGCTTCTTTTTCCAGGTCTCGTATACTGCGAAGCCGTTTAGTGGCTGATTCGGGAGTACCCTCGATAAGTAATGTTGTTAAAGGAGGCAGTGTCAGCCTGGAGTCCCGGCTTAAAATAATAGCTCGTTCAATGACATTATGTAGTTCCCGCACATTGCCGGGCCATTCGTAGGATTTTATCTGCTTTAAGGTGTCATCTGATATTTCCGAGACCTTTTTTCCCACCCGCGTAGATATTGACCGGACAAGGTGGTTGGTCAGCACCTGTATCGCCTCAAGGCGCTTTCGCAAAGGAGGAAGGGTAATTGGAAAAACATTCAGACGATAGTAAAGGTCTTCTCTAAAGCGTTTTTCACGTATCCCTGCCATCAGATTCTGGTTGGTGGCGGCAATTATTCTCGCGCTGGTATTGAGGGTGGTAGTGCCTCCCACCCTTTCAAATGTCCTTTCCTGGAGTATGCGCAGGAATTTTGCTTGAGCAGATAGTGGCATTTCCCCTATCTCGTCCAGAAAGATGGTCCCATTCTGGGCAAGTTCAAATTTCCCCCTCTTGGCCTTGATCGCTCCGGTAAATGCCCCTTTCTCGTGTCCGAAGAGTTCGGACTCAATAAGCGTTTCAGGTATTGCAGCGCAATTAAGCTCTACAAACGGACCTTTTCGCTCGCTCAAATGATGAATAGCTTTGGCTACAAGGCTCTTTCCTGTACCGCTTTCTCCCTGAAGCAACACTGTTGCGTCTGTCTTGGCCACATGCTGTATTTCTTTCCACACCTCCTCCATACCGGCAAAAATGACATCGGTAGGCGGGAGACCTTCGGAAAGTTGATTTCTCCATAGAGTGTTCACCGCCATAAGGGTTTGGCGCTCCACTACTCTGGATACTGCCATTCGTAATTCATCCGGATCTTTGAGGGGCTTTATGAGATAGTCTAAAGCCCCTTCCTTCATAGCCTCCACTGCATTTTCCACAGTAGCATAAGCTGTAAGTATTATGAAATCGATTTCCGGCCTTTCTGATCGCACCTTTTTCAAGAGGTCGAGGCCGCTGATATCAGGCATTTTGAGGTCTGTGATTACAAGGTTGGGAGAAAAGTCGCTAATTGTGCCAAAGGCTTTGATGCCGCTGTTGGCGGATTTTACTTGATAGCCCGCCTGAGTGAGGATTCGGCTCAGGAGAGCTGTCAAGGGTATTTCGTCGTCTACTACCAGAATGCGAAAATTATTAGGTTCCATAGGCATTTTTTTGTTTCTAATCTAATTATTTCAGCTTATTCTAGCAAGGAATTATGGATTGTCTTTTTCTTATAAATCCCATATCCGGGGCCCATGCGGGAAAAAAAATCGCCGCTGAACTAGAACGTGCCCTGCATGTCCGGGGTCTTCGCAAGCATGTTGTCTTCACTGATCCTGAACATCTGGAGACTCAGGTACTGTCCTTGGCTCTAGGCCGTGACCTGATTGTGGTTGCAGGGGGTGATGGCACCGTATCAGCGGTTGCACGCATACTTGGCACCCTTGATAGGCCCCCACCGCTTGCCATCCTGCCTCTTGGTACAGGAAACGATCTGGCCAGAAGCTTGGGCTGGTGGGAAGTATGGAATCAGGGTGGCCTTGATCATTTCCGGTCGGGGATTAGCGCCGGAAAGGTTGAAGCAATGGACCTCTGGTCCTGCGGAGAAGATTCCAGATTTATAGGATATGCAGGTTTTGGCCTGGATGCAAGGATAATAGAGTCTGTTTCAAAATTACGCATGAAACGTTTTTGTCATAATTTTGGTAAGAGATGGAATCAATTTCTTTATGTTGCTGTTGGCCTGAAATTTATACTTTCGATTAAGCTCAAGTTTGGTTCGACCGAGATGGATGTATGTTTTTTTGATAAAAAGGGGAATATGAATCAAATCAGGCTAAGGGACCATAATACTTTGATCCTTTCTAATATCGAACATTATGCAGGTGGCGGGTCTCTTTCATCCGCGTCTTGCTGGAGCGACGGGAAACTAGAAGCCTATGTCATTCCCACTGTCAGGGCATATCTCGGGCTGCTATTGAGAGGTCGCATTACTTTTCTTTCAAGTCCCAGAGCCACTTATCAGGCCTGTTCTGTAAAAATTATCGGGAGACAGAATTTTCCTGTACAGCTTGATGGTGAATGGGCGCGAGAATGTACGGCAGGAGATACTATTAAAGTACAACATGTGAGGGCCTTACCTGTACTAGTCCCTCCTGCAAATTTTGCCG
>JAUXDR010000147.1 GCA_030618205.1 Deltaproteobacteria bacterium
CGATTTGCTGTCAGCAGTGATCAAAGAGCTTCAAATATGCGGGGTTGAGTGATGCCAAAGAAAAAGCCTGAAAAGAGTCTTGATGAATTACTGGAAGAGGCGCTTGTGAAAGAAGATGAGCAGCCTTATGAAGTGCCGGGGAATTGGGTATTCACAAAATTGGGGAGTATTTGCACAAAACCTCAATATGGTTGGACAACTAAAGCGAAACAAGAGGGAGATGTTTATCTGGTAAGAACTACAGATATAACATCAGATAACCTCGACTGGCAAAGTGTTCCGTATTGCTCTGAAGTACCTAAAGATTTATCAAAATATCTATTGAAAGAAGATGACATTGTAATATCAAGGGCTGGCTCTATCGGGGTCAGTTATTTGATAGAAAAGCCAAAAAAGGCAGTGTTTGCGTCTTATCTAATCCGGTTTAACCCAATAATAAACAAGAAGTATGTTTATTTGTTTCTAAAGAGCCCTATATATTGGAGTTCTATTTCTGAAAAAAGCTCTGGAATTGCATTGCCAAACATTAACGCAACAAAATTAGGTGAGATTCGATTTCCCCTGCCCCCACTCACCGAACAAAAACGAATCGTCAAAAAGCTGTCATCCATGCTTGGCAAGTTAAAAGAGGCGAGAGAACTGATCAAGGAAGCAAGAAACACCTTTGAAGAACGCCGGGCAGCCATCCTCAACAAAGCATTCACCGGAGAACTCACAAAAAAATGGCGTGAGGAAAATCCTGATGTTGAGCTTGAATTGTCTATGATACAAGAGATAGAGAAAAAACCTTTCGACATTCCATCAAGTTGGAACTGGGCTAGATTGCAAGATGTTTGCAGCAGATTTCAATATGGCACATCAGCCAAATCCAGCAAAGAAGGTAAGGTTCCCGTAGTTAGAATGGGTAATATTCAAAATGGGATTATAAGCTGGGAGAATTTGGTATACACTTTAAATGATAAAGAGATTGACCAGTATAATTTGAATTATAATGACGTTTTATTTAACAGAACAAACAGTCCAGCCCTAGTTGGCAAAACTGCAATATATAAAGGTGAAATGCCAGCTATTTATGCGGGCTATCTAATAAGAGTCAAACCCCAGGATAAGCTAAACGCCGACTTCTTGAACTTCTTTTTGAGCTCACCATATGCAAGATATAAATGTAACAGAGTAAAAACAGACGGGGTAAGCCAATCTAACATAAATTCTAAAAAGCTGGGAAATTTTGAGGTTCCTTTGCCTCCCCTCGAAGAACAACAAGAAATCGTGCAAATACTTAAAAATCTCCTGGATCATGAAAATGAGGCCAGGGCGCTTATAGATATGGAGGAAAAGATCGACCTCCTTGAAAAAAGCATTCTGCCAAAAGCCTTCCGCGGAGAACTCGACACGAATGACACCAATGATGAACCGGCCATTGAGCTGTTGAAAAAAAGTCTGAAAGAAAAAATGAATAAATGAGTTCAAGTAGGCAGGCAAATAATAAGGGGATTAAAAAGTGTTTTGTGATTGATCATATAGCTGACTTCTATTGAAAATAGCAATAAACTCAGAATGAATACGGAACAAGCCCTTCTAAAACTCAGAGAGTCTATCAGAGAACCGAGAAGCGTCCTAGCCTTAACCGGTCTTCTGGGCACCTCTTCGGCCTGGCTGATTGCAAGACTCCTCAAGTCTGTCAATCACCCCATACTCTGGATCACTCCCCTTCAGAAAGAGGCGGAACAGGTAGCATCAGACCTTTCTTTTTTCTCGGATTTTCCTGTTTTGTTGTATCCTTGCCATGACTCGCTTCCTTTTGTGCCTCTGCTTCCCTCAACCGAAACAATATCTCAGAGGATTTCAACACTCTACCGCCTGTCCACTGAGGATGGTCCTGCTGTGGCAGTTGCCCCGGCGCAGGCCCTTGTGGAACTCACAGTTCCTCCTGAAATCCTTTTAAACCATGTGGAGTATCTCCAAAAAGGAGAGGAAGTTGACCGGGAAAAACTGCTCAAATGGCTTATTGACTCAGGCTATGAACACTGCGCAATAGTCCAGTCCAGAGGGGAGTTCAGTATAAGGGGCGGCCTGCTCGACATCTTTCCGCCATTAACAACCCTTCCTGTACGAATAGACTTTTTCGCCGACTTTGTGGAAGAGATGCGCCTCTTTGACCCGCTTACGCAACGGTCGACTGAAGATCTGAATGAACTGGTTATACTCCCGGCCCATGAGCTCATATTTTCCCGGTCCATGCTTGAATCTATCCATGAAAAACTGGTTGAACGGGCGGCTAAGTATAATTTGCCTGCCCGGAAAGTACATGAAATCCTGCAACAACTGGAGGCCAGAAGGTTGGTGGAAGGGCATGAGGCACTGCTACCACTTTTTTATCCAAAACCCGCCTCTGTCCTGGACTATATTCCTCAACAGACCCCTATACTGATTGACAGATCCGAAGAGGTTGAAAAGGCGCTGGAAAACCACTGGAAAGGGGCTGAGCAGACATACGAATCAGCCCTTAGCGAACACAGAGTTTTTTCTCCCCTGGAGTCTTTACTCTATGACCCGGAGCAACTTTCAAAACAGATAAGGGATCATAACTGCTGGCTGTTTCAGGACATCAATGTATACAGATCATTACCAAATTCTTCAATCACCAAATCACCAAATCACCAAATCACCAAATCCAAAGGGTCTTCCTTTTCTTCAATCACCAAATCACCAAATCACCAAATCACCAAATCCAAAGGGTCTTCCTTCAACCTGCCGGCCTCAAACATTCAAGAGCTGGAGATAAAATCGAGCAAGCCGGACCTGACCTTGATGCCCGGAAGTGCAAAGAGGGGAATTGATCTTATCGGACCGGTGCTTGACCGGCTCAAAGACTGGATTGAGGCGGGAGAAAGGATTGTCCTGGTAGTGCCTGGCCGGCGGCAGGGCCAAAGGATGATGGAACTCCTTAGCTATCATGACCTTATCAGTGATGAGGCCAGGCCTCCCATACTCTCAGCACCTTTGACTAATGACCCGGCAGAACCCGGGCTTATGATCTGTACCGGACAACTTACTTCAGGATTCGTCTTTCCTGGTGAGGCCTACATAGTCCTTACGGAAGAAGAGCTGTTAGGCGCACGGGCCGGAAGGACCAGGGGCCCGGGGAGAGAGAAAACAACCGTAAGTGATCTGACCTTTGAGGATCTGAAGCCCGGTCAACCGATCGTTCACAGGGACCATGGTGTAGGACTCTATAAGGGCCTTGTCAGGATAGAAACCGGTGGGGTCCCAGGGGAATTCCTTTTCCTCGAATACCGCGGTGGTGATAAACTCTATCTGCCGGTAGACCGGCTGGGACTGGTCCAGAAATATATCGGGATAGAAGGTCGCGTTCTACGGCTTGACCGGCTGGGAAGTTCAAGCTGGCAACTTGCGAAACAGAAGGTCAAGAAGGATATATATGAAATCGCCCACGAACTGGTTGACCTATATGCCTCAAGAAAGGTGAGTAAGGGCTTTGACTTTTCACCTCCCGATGCCATGTTCCGGCAGTTTGAAGCCTCATTTCCCTATGAAGAGACCAGGGACCAGGCTGCTTCAATAGAAGAAGTCCTTTCTGACATGCAGGAGCCCAGACCCATGGACCGGCTGCTATGCGGAGACGTGGGCTACGGCAAGACAGAAGTCGCCATGAGGGCCGCATTCAAGGCTGTTGAAGACGGAAAACAGGTGGCCATACTGGTACCTACCACTCTCCTGGCAGAACAGCACGAACGGACATTCAT
>JAUXDR010000252.1 GCA_030618205.1 Deltaproteobacteria bacterium
GATCCGGCCACACAGATATCAGCGCCCGCTGATACAACATCCTCTATAGTCTGCGAATTCACGCCCCCATCCACTTCAATAGGCACATAGTGATCCAAACTCGCCAGGAGTTTTCGCAAATGCCTGATCTTATCAAGGGACGAGGGAATAAAATGCTGACCACCAAAGCCCGGATTCACACTCATCACAAGTACCAGATCCAGGTCTGCCAGAATATATTCAAGAGTCGATGGCGATGTCGCAGGATTCAGCACAGCCCCTGCCTTGATCCCATAGGCCTTTATGGCATTGATGGTCCTGTGGATATGTGTGCAGGCCTCAACATGCACAGTAAGCCAGGAAGCGCCGGCCTGGGCAAAGGCCTCTATGTAGCGATCAGGAAATTCAATCATAAGATGCACGTCCAAAGGCAACTTCGTTACCGAACGTAAGGCCTTTACTACCATAGGACCTATGGTAATATTGGGGACAAAATGACCGTCCATGACGTCCACATGAATCACGTCTGCTCCAGCCATTTCTACTGACCGGACTTCTTCAGCCAATCGGCCAAAATCTGCAGACAATATCGAGGGCGCAATCTGTATCTTCATATCATGCATTATAAAAAAACCTCCTGTATATGCCAAGGCATGAAGCTGAAAGCATGAAGCTGAAAGCTGAAAGGAATTGATTACGATAGCTCTTTGACCTTTGAGCTTTGAGCTTTGAGCTTTGAGCTTTTATCTTCTTATTAATTGCTCATTTCCGAATTGGAAACTATATTCTATCTGAGACCGGGAAAAAATCTCCTGAATAATTGTTCGTAAATACAGATATGACGCCAAAGGAAAAGACAAAAAAATGAACCAGTCATCCAACAGTACAGTGGCCAAAAAGATGCTAGGCTTCATGGAAAGCGGCTCCTGGATTCGGAAGATGTTCGAGGAAGGTGCCTGCCTTAAGACCAAGTTTGGCGCAGACAAGGTATGTGACTTCAGCCTTGGCAATCCTGACCTTCCTCCACCCGAATCTTTTCGAGAAACACTTGAGACTGTTGCGGCTGACCGATCTCCGGGCGTCCATTCATATATGCCAAATGCAGGTCTTCTCGATGTGAGGTCAAGGATTGCCGCACAGGCAAGCAGAGACCATCAGGTGGAATTAGGCGCAGAAGAAATTATCATGACCTGTGGTGCAGCAGGTGGGCTCAACATCATTTTCAAATCCCTCTTAAACCCAAATGAAGAGATAATCGTACCAAAACCATACTTTGTAGAATACGGTTTTTATGTTGACAATCACGGAGGCAAGCTGGTCCCGGTGAAGTCAAAACCTGATTTTTCTCTTGACATCCACTCTATTGAAAACGCCATAAATAATAGGACAAAGGCAGTGCTGTTAAACTCCCCCAACAACCCATCCGGAGTTATTTACAGCAAGACAGAGCTTGAGGCCCTGGCAAAGCTGCTCGCGCGAGCAAGTGATTATTTCAACCACCCCATATTTTTAATCTCAGATGAACCCTATCGCAGGCTGGTTTTCACTGGCTCCACTGTACCTCCGATCCTCAAATTTTACCCGAACAGTATAGTGACCACCTCTTTTTCCAAGGACCTCTCCATTCCCGGTGAACGTATAGGCTATGTTGCAGTTCACCCGGAGGCATCCCAAAAGACCGGTTTATTGGGGGCCCTTACCCTGGCAAAGCGTATTTTGGGCTTTGTTAACGCACCAGCCCTGATGCAGAGAGTAGTAGGAAAAATGCTCGATGCCAGCATAGACACCGGAGTATACCAAAGGCGCAGGGACCGTCTGACAGAGATCTTAAAAGAGGCTGGCTACGCATTCATCGTGCCCCAGGGCGCCTTTTATTTCTTCCCCAGCACTCCAATTCCCGACGACACGGAGTTTGTCCGCATGCTGCAGAAAGAACGCATACTGACAGTACCAGGCACGGGCTTTGGCGCACCCGGACACTTTCGCATAGCCTTTTGCGTGGACGACGAGGTAATCGAACGGTCAAGGGAAGGTTTCATAAGGACCATGGAGATGGTCAAGTAATTGTCCGTAAACCAGTCGTGTAAAAGAATTCTGTTCGTGGCATGACCACAGTGCCCCGATTGTCCTGAGTGCCGACGTGTCATTTTCTAGATTCCGTCACAGCGTTCAGGATTTCGTCAGCCGTCTCCTGCATGGGAGACACTCCAAACCGAGACAAAGCAGTAATGAATTCCGCCCTACTTAATCCTGCCATCTGGG
>JAUXDR010000273.1 GCA_030618205.1 Deltaproteobacteria bacterium
CCCTTGGTGGTGAAATAAGGGTCAAAGATCCGTTCCACGACAGTGCGGTCCATGCCATGGCCCGTATCACTCACGGCGAGTCTCAGGTATTGCCCCGGGTTCAGATCCAAATTGGGGATTAAATCAGGAGAATCAATATTCATCTCTGTCAGAGCCACTTCCAATATCCCGCCTTTTTCGCGCATGGCATGATAGGCGTTGGTACAGAGGTTCATCATCACCTGATAGATCTGTGTAGGGTCAGCCAGGATGGCGCCACACTCGTTGTCTATGTTCTGACGGATCTCAATGGTGGATGGTAATGATGCCCTCAGCAGTTTGAGCGATTCTTTTATGATGGGTTGAATCTTCAGTGGCTTACGTTCTTTTTCACTCAGACGGCTGAATGTGAGAATCTGCCGGACCAGACCCTTTGCGAGTTCCGCTGCCCTGAGGACTTCTGCCAGGTTTTTTCGGATCAGGCTGTCTTTGGGCACATCGGTTATAGCCATCTCAGTATATCCGATGATAGGAAGGAGAATGTTGTTGAAGTCGTGGGCAATACCACCGGCCAAAGTTCCGATGGCTTCCATCTTCTGTACATGTTGGAGCTGGGTTTGGAGTTCCTTTTTTTCTTCCCACGCCCGCTTTTGCTCCGTGACATCCATTACATTTACCAGGATTGCCTGTTTGCCCTCTTCCTCGATTCGTGTAGCCTGGAGTTCTACCCAGATGGGCCGGCCATCTTTACGAATCCAACGAATCTCCCAGCCTTTCTGCGTGCCTTGCCTCAAATAGTTCTCTCCTGCTTGGCGCATCCTGTCCTGTTCATCTGCGCTGACCATGTCCCAAAAATTCATTGAACAAAGATCCGCCTGGCTGTAATCCGTAATTTCTTCCAGGGTCTGATTGGCAAAGACGATCTTCCAGTCCTTATCCGTGGAAAGGACTCCGATAGGGCTTGTTTCCACAAGGCTTCGGTATCTCTTTTCTGAGGCATCAAGTTCCTTTGCCCTTCTTTGCAATTTCCCCTGGGTCTCCAAAAGGCTTATCAGGACTTGATTGAACGCATGGGCCAGGTTATGAAACTCAACATACTCAAGTTTTCCCTCTTGAAGCTGTAGGGAGGGGCTTGAAGGTTCTCTGGCGATCTCCAAAGCTTGATTGGCCATACTCTCAAGAGGATTACTCATCTTTCGGGCGATCAGGAAGGAGACCAGAAGAGTCAAAAGAAAAACCGTAGCGCAGAGAAAAACGAGCTTAAAGATCAGCGACGACTTTTCCTTCTGGAGGGGTTCGGAGGAAGCTGCATAAAAAAGGCCGGGAAATATTTCCAAAGGAATAAGATTCTCGCCAGGAAACAGGTCTGCCGGGGGATGATTAGGTCCGTTGGCTGTAAGATCCCGGATTCCTTCAGGGAGGGTTTTGCTCCGGCCTGTACGTATATCCGTAAGATGCCCTGGAGTCTGAATAAGCAATTTGGAGTGGGATTTCCCGAGAATTCGTTGCAAAAAATGCGTATCCTGGGACAGGTCATACAAGACATAGGCCGTGCCCAGACGATCGTCCTTCCTGTTGATGGGAATGGAAAAAAACGAGAAAAACAGACCATCTCCAAAATCCTGGAATTCGATCTTTTGCAAATCCTTTTTCTGACAAAATTTTTGCAAAGATGGTTTCAAGGCCATCAAACTCCCCGGCAATTCCGGGATGAACATAGAGCCATCCCTTTCTTGGACAAAAAAGAAAGCCCCATTGGCAAAAGGGTATTGCTTTACCATAAGTTCCAGAAGCTGGTTTTTCATTCCAAGCATAAGGCTTACCCGAACTGAATTGTTCAAGCTGATCTCCCGAATGCGTGTTTCCAACAGGTTCAAGCGATCGCTAAGGGCCATGCTCACTTCTTTTTCCTGTACCTGGAGCTTATTGTAAAATTCATGGTCCATGCTATTGCTGAGTGTAGCGTAAAGGATTCCCACGACCAGGGTGAGGGATACCCCTTGGAATACAACCAGGGT
>JAUXDR010000195.1 GCA_030618205.1 Deltaproteobacteria bacterium
AGTAAACATTGCCCTTTGGGGAGCGAGGCGACCGGATCAGCTTGATCCGGTTTCAGACACTATGGGATGGGAACTCGACGACTCGTCCATGGAATCCATTGATGAAATACTGAAAGAGACGGTAATTGATCCCATTGGGCCTGAGTTTATGGCTCCTCCGGCCTCCGTACCTTAAGATTCAGAAATCCGCAGAAGGAGACAGGTATGCTCATATTGGTTGATACCTAATTACATGCCTTAATTCAATACAGCACTCCGCTTTGAAACATTTTTGCCAGAAATTTCTTGTGATATGAATCGTCAAAGATTCCCTTTCTGCGCATCAGCATATAGTATTGGTCTAAAGACAAGCCCCTTTCAAACGCCTTAATCGTCATACGATATGTTTCATAGGGCATACTCATGATTTCATCCGCAAGGAAGACTGACACGGTCTTTTCATGCCTCAAGTTAGCTGGTCCTTCTTTTTGCAGACGTTCCAAGAAGCCCGGCAGATCAAGGTAATCATGATCGTGGATGGAGATAAGAGCATGATTCAGCCTGGGGCGCTTGGTTCCATTAGAGTTCCCTGACTGCCTGGGCCTGGACTGATGCTGTGCCTTTTTGACCTGGATGCTGGTCAAGTCCTCAATAAATGGAATTTTGGAGAGCATAGACTGGTGCTGTATAATTGTTTTTTTCAGATTAAGGAGCAGCTCACAGTGATCCAGGGACTTAAAAACATTTTCGGCCCTGTTTGAGTATTGGCCTGTTATCACCTCTTCAACCACCCTGATAATCAGTTCATCAAGACATGCGAACAGGATGTGAAAGAGTTCGTTGGATTGCTTTTCTAAGCCCTTAAGCATGAATATCAATAACTCACACCTGAATATCTCCTGTTCCGATAGGGCTTTCGGAATAAATACACATAGGTTGTCCAATGGAAAGCTGTATTGTTCCCGGTCCCTGAGCCTTCTTTTCCAGGAGATGAGCGTATCCGGGTCATGCGGTTTCTCAACATAGCTTTCCCAATAACGGCTTCCGACATCTGTGGATAAATGGTCGTAGTATATCTTTGCGTTTATATATTTTTTGGCAAATAAATCATGTTTTAGCCGGAAAATACTGAAAATTTCATTCCTTATTGCGGCGTATGTCTGGGCCGAGTCGTGGTATCGGCTGAAAAAGATGCTTACCTTTATGCCGGTGCCCAGGCAGTCATTAATGAGACCCAAGTTTTCTTTTAGTTTCTCAATTGAATAGGTCTTGTGGTGTTTAATTTCTTCGCGGCTCCTGTCATCGTAGACCTCAGGGGATATCTCAAAGAGCGGTTTGTCTTGATTGTCAATGATGAAAAGGTCTCTGTATAATTCCAGGAACTGCCTGTCGAGCAATTGCCAGGCTCCGTAGTTTAACCGAAATGCCTTAATCAGCGTTTTTTCTTCTTTCATGGCCTCGAACAGGGCCTTTATGTAACCCTGGTCGATCTCGTAGCAGATGTATATTTTTTTCGCGAATTCTTTCAGGCGTTTCAGGTCCGTGATGATTGCCGCAATGGACCTTGAGACCGGTTTTGACCGTGCGCTGTGGAGCCTGAAGGACTCACGGCTTCCGCCGCAATAGTCGCAGCTGAAAACACAACCTATCCCAATAAAAACGGGGAATCCTAGTATTTCTTCCACGGCCTTTATGTATACATCATGGTCAAAAAGGCAGGTCAATTTGGAAAAGGAAATGCCGGAAAGAGCTTCTTCGTCTATAAAGTAAGAGACCTCATTGACTCGTATATCAGGCCCATCTCTATAGATCAGATTGGGTATTTCAAGCTCCTCAGCACCATTCAAGAGGAGTTCCATTGGTCTTTCCGGGTCGCCCTTTATAACATAATCAACAGACGGCCATCTTCTGAGCAAGGCCTCTCCAAAATATCCGGCTGTGAAACCGCCGCAGATGATCTTGACCGGGTCAGTCCTTGATTTGATGTGCTGAGCTGCCTTAATTCCTTCTTCTGCGGTTTCCTGCCAGTGCAAGATCAGACCGACATGCGTGGGGCGAAATTGCTCAATATGATGGTCGATGAGCGACGACCTATCTGTCTTATCGTAAAGGGCCAGGTTGAGTATTTTTGCCGGGATTTTTCTCTGGTTCAGAAAATCACACAGCCCGAAGGTCCCCATGGGAATATGTAAAAAATTCGCCCCTGGGCAGTTTATGATAAGAAGTCTGGCCTGCATATGAATCCCCGGTTTTATGATCCTGCCGGATTAAGCCTTCCAAGGGATTCTTCAAATGCTTCAAGGGCTCTCTGATTAAACAGCACAAAGCGAACCAGCTTGATTTCAGGATGGGCCTGCAGAAAACCAATAACAGTACGAAGGGCCACAGAAGCTGCCTCTCCCAGGGGATATCCATAGGCCCCTGTGCTGATAGCAGGAAAGGCTACTGAACAGACATCCTTTGCCAGGGCGACTTCCAGGCTTTTTCGATATGCGCTTTCAAGCAGGCGCTCTGTGCTTGGATTCGGTCCCTTATAGACAGGTCCTACCGTATGGATCACATACTGGGCCTTGAGCTTATAGCCTCGGGTGATCACCGCGTCTCCTGTGTCGCAGCCTCCAAGGGTCCGGCACTCGGTAAGTAGCTCCGGTCCTGCTGCCCGGTGAATTGCACCATCCACACCACCTCCACCCAGAAGCATGCGATTGGCTGCATTTACTATAGCCTCGGTATCCTGCTGTGTGATATCCCCCTGTATCAACTCCAGTATGGACGATCCGATTTTAACTTCCATGATGTTATTCTCCTGTTATTCTGTGGAGCCTCTTGCAAAATCCAATCTATCTTATCCCAATCTCTTAACCAATTCACCTACCATTTTTCAATACCGTACGCACTCATCACGGACCTCCTGATCCGGGGCTTTGATAGACACAGGGCAGACACTAAAATGTCATGCAAGCCAGGATGAGTTGGGCTAATATATTACCCTATTATGAATGAAACAGTTCCCGCGGTAAGAAAAGATTTACAATTTATCCCTGTCCAG
>JAUXDR010000134.1 GCA_030618205.1 Deltaproteobacteria bacterium
CTGAGTTAGCCAAAACTTGTCAAGACCCATTGTCACTTTCTGGATAATTCATATAAGATACGGACAACAGCATCAAAATCGAGATACTTCTTTTTACTTATACTATCAATGTGTTATACTGCACTCTCCTTTAACATCACCTGCCATCTATGGTAACCATGACCCCATGGATTTAATCAATGGGGTATTGCAAATATACTTGTCAGGGCGACTAGACCGAGCTGACCGCCAGACATGGCACACCGCCAATGAGGAATCCTTGACGTATATTCAAAAAAATGGTATCCGAGCGAGGTTGAAAGTACGTTTGAGTTCATGAGTTAGTGCTGTATGTCGGGGCGTGGCGCAGTCTGGAAGCGCACCTGAATGGGGTTCAGGGGGTCGGAGGTTCGAATCCTCTCGCCCCGACCAATTAAATGTTGAATGCTAAATGTTGAATGTTGAATAAGGTATATGTCTTTTAAATCTTTCCCTCTCCATTTAAGAGTATTTCCTTTTTTAATTCAAAACTTAGAATTCAAAATTCAAAATTGTGTCTGAATGGCCTTTTCATTCAGGCACTAGTTACGGTCATCTCGGCCCACTTTTGCAGATTCAGTGATGATCCTGGCCTTTCTCAGTGATTTCGGATTAAAGGACCCTTATGTGGGGGTAGTCAAGGCGGTCGTGCTTGGCATCAATCCCGCCCTGCATATTGTGGACATCAGTCATCAAGTTGCCCAACAGGATATCATGGGCGGGTCCTTTGTCCTGGGGTCGGCTTTTAGGGAATTTCCCCCTGGAACCGTCTTTCTCGCTATAGTTGATCCGGGTGTCGGGTCTCAAAGGATTGGTCTCCTAGCCGTTACGGAGTGTTACACGTTTCTGGCACCGGACAACGGTCTTTTGAGTATGGTGTTCCGATATTCTAAAAAAGTAAACTGCTTCAGCATAGAGAATAGTCACTATTTCAGGCGTCCGGTCAGTGATACATTTCACGGAAGAGATATCTTTGCCCCTGTTGCTGCCCATCTGAGCCTTGGAGTGGAGCCACACTC
The DNA here is from genome assembly GCA_030618205.1 of Deltaproteobacteria bacterium. Next base: position 1,038 of record JAUXDR010000134.1, read on the forward strand.
CTTTGGCCCTCCCTGCCCGGACCCTGTTCGGCTTGCATGGCCCGAACCGGTTATCAGAGACCAATATATCAAAGGCGAAGTAATACATGTAGATGGCTTCGGAAGCCTGATTCTCAATATACCCGCTGACCTCATCCAACACAGAGAACCTGTTAGAAAACAGTTCAAGGCCAATATCAAGGGGATGGAATTATCCTTACTCAGCACTTACTCAGACGTGGCTAAAGGTAATCCCCTGGCCCTTATTGGCAGCTCCGGTTTTCTGGAAGTCGCTGTAAATCAGGGAAGTGCAGCAGAGATGTTTGGTGCTGGTGTCGGTGAACCGGTTGTTATTAGGTAAGCCGGTAACGAGTGTGCTTGAATTTTTGTTCAGACTAGTAAATTCTCTATAGTTTCCTTCAGTTCCTGTATTTCAAAGGGCTTGGAAAGAATACGGTCGGCCTTTTTTTCATGAGCGAGTTCTTCAGCGTGATATCCATAACCGGTAATGGCAATTACAGGTATATTCGGATGATTTTGTTTAAGAACGGAGATGATGCCTATGCCGCTGACGTATGGCATAGTTATGTCAGTTATTACTAGGTCGTAATCTCTGCCCTTAATTTCCTTTAAGCCCTGCAGCCCGTCACTTGCTGTAACGACCTCATAGCTAAAATAAGACAGGTAATCCTCCAACATACTACGGACTTCCTGGTCATCTTCTATAACAAGTATGCGTTTTTTATTTTGCTCCATCTTTCTACACAATCAGAAAATCTTATTAATGAATGTAATACTCTTGTCGGTAAATTTGAAAAGATTCCATAGAAAAAAATATTCATGGATTGAAGGTTGTTATATTGATTTTAATCCCTCAATCCCTCAACCCATTATTTATAAATATTTATGGATTTGATGTCAACCTTTATACCTCTGCATTGCCCAATCTTTAACACTGATTTATTATGTCATTATGAAACAAAATATTTCTAACATAGTCCGAGCACGTAGAACTACCCGTGTCATTCATGTTGGGGATGTGGCCATTGGAGGCGAACACCCCATTGCTGTCCAATCTATGACCAACACAGATACAAGAGATGTCCCGGGCACGGTTGCACAGATTCACCGTTTGCAGGAGGTCGGGTGTGAAATTATAAGGGTGGCAGTGCCTGATACTGCTGCCGCTCAGGCGATTTCAGAAATTAAAAAATCAATTTCCATACCCATTATTGCAGATATACACTTTGACTGGCGTCTGGCTGTGGTCTCTATCGAAGCTGGTGCCGACTGCATAAGGATAAATCCCGGAAACATCGGGGGCTGGAGAAAGCTGGCGCGAGTAGTAGAAAAGGTCAAAGAATACGGAGTATCCATGAGGGTGGGGGTCAATGCGGGCTCCCTTGAAAAGGACATCAGAAAAAAATTCGACGGTCCTATACCTGAAGCCTTAGTGGAAAGCGCTCTCAGAAATATCGGCCTTGTAGTTGATATGGGCTGCGAGTCCATCAAGATCTCCATAAAATCTTCAGACGTCCTTAATACAGTGGATGCTTACCGTCAGTTGTCCCGGGAGACGGACTTTCCTCTGCATCTTGGTGTAACCGAAGCAGGGGGGCTTATCCCCGGAACCGTCAAGAGCAGTGTCGCCCTTGCGGTCCTTTTCATGGATGGTATAGGTGATACTATGAGGGTTTCGCTGACCAGAGATCCTGCAGAAGAGGTACAGGTCGCATACGAGATCCTTCGAGCACTGAAAATAAGGCAGCGGGGTCCGGAAATAATTTCATGTCCCACATGTGGTCGATGTGAGATAGACCTCTTTTCTCTGGCTTCTGAGGTAGAGCGCAGGGCGCAACGGATTCCGTATCCATTAAAGCTGGCTGTAATGGGATGCATAGTAAACGGCCCTGGAGAGGCCAGGGAAGCGGATATTGGCCTTGCCGGCGGAAAGGGAGTCGGTCTTATCTTCAAGGGAGATCGTCTTTTGAAAAAGGTGCCCGAGCAGGAACTCCTGGAAACGTTTTGGGCAGAGGTAGAGCGGTTGGTGGAGGTGGAGAGACGAAAGGTTGAAGACAAGTAACAATTCAGGTTCAGAGGTTGAAGGGTTCAGGATTCAAAGGTTCAGAGTTTAACTAAAATCTAAACCTTCGAACGTCCACAAGGAAGGTAACACTGAACGGTGAACACTGAACCTTTGAACCCTTACAGAAAGGCAGAGGATAATGAGATATTCGAAATTTTTTTTGCCTACCTTAAAAGAAATTCCTGCAGAGGCAGAGGTCATGTCCCATAAATTGTTGCTAAGGGCCGGCATGATCCGAAAGCTGGCCTCCGGCCTCTATTCATATCTGCCCCTCGGCCTGAGATCCCTTCGCAAGGTAGAAAAGATAATCAGGGAAGAGATGGACCGTGCCGGTGCCCAGGAAGTACTTCTGCCCATGGTTCAACCGTCAGAGCTCTGGCAGGAAAGCGGTAGATGGGAGCGTTACGGAAAGGAACTCCTGCGTTTTGAGGACAGGCACGGCAGGGCCGGTTGCCTCGGTCCTACCCATGAAGAGGTAATCACAGACATTGTGCGAAAGGAGGTCAGATCCTATAGGGACCTTCCACTGAATCTGTATCAGATCCAGACAAAATTTCGAGATGAGATCCGGCCTCGCTTCGGCCTCATGCGCGGCAGAGAGTTCCTGATGAAGGACGCCTACAGCTTTGACGTGGATGATGATGCCCTTGAGAAGACCTATCAGGTTATGTACAAGGCCTATTGCCGAATATTTGAGCGCTGCGGCCTTGATTTCAGGCCTGTTGAGGCAGACACGGGCAGCATCGGAGGACATGCCTCCCATGAATTCATGGTCATGGCAGATACAGGAGAAGACCAGATAGCCTGTTGCACATCCTGTGATTATGCAGCCAATGTTGAACTTGCCCCAGTCATTCAGTCACCAAATCACCAAATCACCAAATCACCAAATCACCAAATCACCAAGGT
>JAUXDR010000083.1 GCA_030618205.1 Deltaproteobacteria bacterium
CAGTTAAACAGGACAGAGGTTGGGCTCACTACAAGGGATGACCCTTGTTTTCTATTTTCCATCTCTCCTGCGAGCCATGCAAGGACCTGTACTGTCTTGCCAAGCCCCATGTCATCAGCAAGTATGCCTCCGAAACTAAACTTCTTTAAAAAGGCAAACCAGCCCATAGAATCCTCCTGGTACGGCCGAAGGACTCCTTTGAAACCGGCAGGTACCGGGACCCTTTCAATTCCTGAGAAATTTTTCAGGGCATTTTTTATCTCAAGGAAACGCTGGTCAACGGACTTTACTTCATTCTCTTCCAGCAAAACGTCCAGGATCAAGGCCTGGGTCGATGGAAACCTTAGCGTCTTGCCGCGATTCCTTTTTTCCGACACAGCACCCAGTTCAAGGACGGAGAGGTTGCGGGAAAGCCACTTCTCGGGAAGCAGCCCTGTGCTTCCGTCACCAAGCTTAACCGTCTGTTCTCCCCTTAGAAATGCCTTAATGGCCTTTGGCAATGAGACTACATGTTCTCCAAAGGATATTCCGCCTTCTAAATCAAACCAGTCTATGCCGGATGAGATACTTAGTTCAGTGATGCGACCTCCCCTGAAAGGCTTTCTATTTTGTCCCTGGACCCTCCAACCATCTTCTGTCAATTCTGAAAGGACTTCGGCCGTTCCTTTAATATCCCTTTGAAATAGCTGGTCCTCTTGTCGAAATCCCCTGTCAAGTAGTCCCATTAGGATCTCGGATTCGGCATCTTTATTTCGTTTTACCCGTTGCCATCTTTCAGTATCCAGCACGGAGGGTCTTTGATCATGCCAGTCTATTTCCAGATCTCCATAGTTCATAAAGACCTGTGTCTTTAAGAGACCTTTTTCAAGCTCCACTATAAGTAATGGTTTTGGAAATAAATCTTGTATGGTTTTGGGTGCTATCTCCTCTGGTAAGCGAATTTTTGGGCTGTCTGGAAGGGATTCTGCCTGGATCAAAAGGTCCCGGATGTCTTTCTGGGATATCCCTATCTCCTCTGATTTCAACGCAGCCCTTATCCACGAAAGGCTGGGACCCGGTAACTCGAAAAGATACCCGTCATATATGAAAAGCACCGGCGAGGTATGAAAAAAAACAGGTATATTCGAAAGCAGCACGTCTTTGCTATCTTTTTTCAGCCTTACTGACGGCACGAGCTTGAACCCCTTTTTTTTCTTTTTGGCTTTCGGTTCTGCTGTCATCTCCAGCAATGCAGCAGATGGGACTGCCTTATGGAGGGGATCTGCCAGTTGTTTTTTGGCTGAATGAAAAACTCTACAACGTTTTGTCTCGGCCAGCAGAGGCAGGACAAGTTCAAGGTCTCTTGATTCTAAGGCAAGGTCTACAAAATCTTTGTGAGTCGGCTGGTAATATCGGAAAAAATCATTTCTTGGAATTCTCCCGGACACATTGTCCAGCATAGCAATTATGGCACGATCCACTCTGGGAAGACCCCTGTGCTCTATAGTAGCTGCCTGAAGTTTCCGTTCTCTTCCCAGTGTACCGTCTTTTCTAAGATACCTTTCAAAGGCAGATATCTCCACGGCCATCGAAGTGACGTTCAGCTCGTAACACAGGACAAACTTACTGGAGCCATCCAGCCATGGAGGGGCTAGCGGTTTTCCTTGCCAGAGGGCATCTGTAAACAGTGTCCGCCAATCGGTCTTTTCCTTAGGCCGGGCCTTTTTATATTTGCCGTCGCCGGAAAGGGTTGGCATCCCCCCTGCCGCCAAGACCCTGTCTGCTTCAACTATGGCTGCCCACAGGTGTTTGCAGGGAAAACCCTGTTGAAAAAAGGGACAGGTGCAGGAAACGTGAATTTTGCCGTCTCTTGAATGTCTGTCAACTACTGTCGCCGCATAGAGCTTTGAACCCTGGACTGCAGCTAAAATCCTTTCCTGCGAGACTTCTTTCAGTATTGCCTTTCCCTGTTCGGCATAATACTCACCGCGTTGGCGTATTACAGGCAGAAAAGAGTGTCTTAGTCGATCCTTCCAGAAACCTGGCTGATCTTTGCCCCTTTTGTTTCTAAAAAGCTTCCACCCCATATCTGTGCCGTAGTTTCTGTGACAATGTTGTTTTGATGAAATCAACTTAAAAGCAAGCCCTTAATATACACTATTTTTGTGAATAAAGCAGTTAAATCATGTTTCCACTTTGCCTTATTTTTCGGGAAATCGGCCATTAAAGCCGGTCCGGATCAGAGGCTGAAGCAAAGCTTCGATAATATTTCAGCTTGATCTTCTAAAGTGACCATGGTATTATGACCATGTCATTTCGGTTTTTGCGAATTCAAAAAGGAGCTTTTTATGGAACATGTAATTTCTAAATCAAAATTCAAACCGCGCGCCTTGCACTATTTTCGCGAAGTGGAACAAACAGGAAGGGAATTAATCATCAGTGACCGGGGCAAACCGGTCTTAAAGATCGTGCCATTTACGGCAGATCCTGCCGAGTGCATAAAGGCACTTCGCAACTCTGTGATCAAGTACGAAGATCCAACTGCTCCTATAGGGTCAGATGATTGGGAGTCTTTAAAATGATTGTTCTTGATACTCATGCCTGGGTATAGTTCATCAGTAATCCGGAATTGCTCTCTAAGAGGGCAAAAGACGGAGTTTTGCAAAAGGCTTAACAGTATGTAAAGCGGTCTCTCAGCCCCTGGGATGGTACTTCTGGTGGATAGTACGCAGGTGCTGAAGGTCGAGATGGGTGTATATCTGGGTAGTGCTGATGTTGCTGTGGCCCAGGAGCATCTGCACGACCCTCAGATCCGCTCCACCTTCCAGGAGATGCGTTGCAAAGGAATGGCGGAGCACGTGGGGAGAGACTTCGCTCTTAATACCTGCTGATATGGAATAGGCCTTGAATAGCTGCCAGAACCTCTGTCTTGTAATGGGCTTCCCGGCCCTGCCGACAAATACAAAGTAACTGGCCTTTTTGCCCAAAAGCTTGGGCCTGCCGGACTTGAGATAATTGCCTAGCCACTCTATAGCCACCTTCCCCACCGGTACTACGCGTTCTTTATTTCCTTTGCCGAGTATCCTCAAATAACCAACTTTCATGTCTATCTGGTTAAGTTTCAAACCCACGGATTCAGAGGCCCTGAGCCCGCACGCATAAGTAAGCTCAAGGAGTGCTCTGTCCCTCAAGCCAGCGGGCTTATTTACTTCAGGTTGTTCCATCAGGGTCTCAACCTCGGAAACCGACAAAACCTCGGGGAGGTGGCCCCCTATTCGTGGATTATTGATAGCGGCAAGAGGTGTTGAGTTCAGGCTGTATTCTTCCACCAGGAAGCGAAAGAAACCCCTGAGGGCTGAAAGTTTTCTGGCAGTGGTCCTCGGAGAAAGGCCGGAGTCCCGGAGTGATTTTAGCCACGCCAATATGTCGTTGGGGCTTACATTGTCCGGACCTGCGAGTTCTTGTCTGTTTGCAAAATCAACGAAATTTAAAAGATCACGGCTGTATTCATCAAGGGTGCTGGGAGAAACCCCGTGGTCTATAGAAAGGCGGGCCATAAAGTCATCAAGAAGACCGGCCCAGGAGTTGGCTACTCCATCTGGCATATTTTTCAAGAAAGCTCTGTGAGTTGTATCTCAGCAGTTTCCCGGATTTCCGGATTCCTGGCGGTAAGGCTCAGTACTCTCAATTTGCTCTCAAGGCCTCTCCGTTCAACAGTTCCCTTTTCTCCAACAAGTTCACACAGGCCCTCAATAGCCTTACATACTAATTCTGAATCATTTTTGATATCCAGAATCAGAAGGAGCGCGCCCCAGTCCTGCGGCATTCCGTAAGTGTCCACATAGTGTCTAACAATAGACAGGAACCTCTTCCTGCCATAGGACTCATGTATAGCCATGAGGTCTTTAGAGTGCTCCGGCCGTCCCTTGGCACCCATAAACAGTTTTTCTGCTTCCTGTAAATAGCGTTCCTTCATCCTTGGGTCTTCAAGGGCTCTTTCAAGGTTGCTGCGCTCATCCTTTTTGTTTCTTGCGCTCCTGTTTCTATCGCGCTTTCTGTCTATTTCTTTCCAACTTTTCTTTCTTTCTCTAACCATAGGTCTTTTTCAATTCCCTCTATGCAAACATGAATTCAAAATCCGGAAGTACCAGGCAAGTAAGCCTTCCACCATAAACCGCACCCGTGTCAATACCTACCTTGTTAGCCTCAATTAATGGGACAGAAAACGGTGTATGACCGAAAATGACCCTTTTACCCCAGTCATAAGAAGATTTCAGAAAATGTGACCTGATCCAGAGGAGGTCTTCAGGGCTTTGTTCAGAAATCGAGATATAGGGTCTCATGCCTGCATGTACAAATATATAATCATTGGTCTCAAAATACAAATCCAGGTGATCAAGAAAATCCCGGTGGCTTTGGGGTATATCTATTTTGCCCTTTTCAACCGAATAACTCTCAAGGGTCTTTCTGCCACCGTTTGGGAGAAATATATCATGGTCCTCGCCCTTGAGGAACTGCATAAACATCCATTCATGGTTTCCCTTTAGAAATATTAGCCGATCCGCATGTTCTTTCTTTAGATCGAGCAACATCTCTATTACCCCTCGAGAATCCGGTCCTCGGTCCACATAGTCTCCAAGAAAGACCATCAGGTCCTTGTCCCAGTCTAATTGAATTATGCCAAGGAGGGTCTTTAGTTTGTCAAGACAACCGTGGATATCACCTATGGCAAAGATTTTTCCAGCCGGGACTATCATCTGCGCCTATCAAGCCTGTTGAGTCCAACATCCCTTGCGGCCCTTAAGGCCTCGGCATACTCTTCCGGTTTAATCCTGCGATCTAAGGGGGGATGTTTATGTGCTGTGCCGCATGGTCTGTACTGGTCCATTACGTTTACGTAAGTATTTGGAGAAATCTCTTCAGCTATATACTTCAGTACGGATTTCGTGCCACTCAGTCCTCCGGGCAGGACAAGGTGCCTTATCAAAAGGCCCCTTTTCGCAACTCCGTCAGGGCCTATTATCAGGTCTCCCACCTGCCTGTGCATCTCCTTGATTGCTTTCTTTGCCACCTGAGGATAGCGGGCTATATCTGATAGACGTTTTCCAACGTCTTTATCCCAGTACTTGAAGTCCGGCATGTAAATATCTATCACCCCGTCGAGTAGCCGTAGAGTCCTGATAGAATCATATCCCCCGGTGTTGTAGACAAGAGGTATGGACAACCCTCCCCTGGCAGCCAGTACCAGAGCCTTTAATATAAAAGGCACTACATGGGATGGTGTTACGAAGTTTATGTTGTGGCATCCGTCTTTCTGTAAAGACAGAAAGCAAAAGGCCAGGACCTCGGTGGATACAGCCTGGCCGGCCCCCAAGTGGCTTATTTCATAGTTTTGACAATATAGACACCTCAAGTTGCACCAGGAGAAAAAGACAGTTCCTGATCCTTTTCTACCTACCAAAGGGGCCTCTTCTCCAAAGTGTGGACCATAGCTGGCAATTATTGCCTGGTCGGTGATTTTGCAAAACCCCTGCTCGCCTTCAAGTCTGTTTATCCGGCAAAGATGAAGACAGAGCTTACAGCAAGACAAAGACTCCCAGGCCCTGTCGGCCCGTCGATCCAACTCTCCGCTTTCAAGTAGTCTCAGATAACCTGGTTTGTCACTGCTCATCTAAAAGATACTCAAACTCCTTTCTGCGGTGTCCGGCCCAGGGAATTCATCCGGTAGAGTTCGAGAATAGA
>JAUXDR010000137.1 GCA_030618205.1 Deltaproteobacteria bacterium
GTTAAGTTTACACAGTTTTTAGAAAAGGCTTATAGTAGTGACGAAAACGTTGTGCTGATCGTGGACGAGGCCCATTCTCTAACTCACGAGCTGTTGGAGGAGATAAGGCTGCTTTCCAATCTGGAGACAGCGGGTCACAAGCTGGTAAACATAATCCTGGTGGGGCAACCTGAGCTTGATGAAAAACTGTCCGGTCCGGAGATGAGGCCGCTGACACAGCGCATAACCTTGAGGTATCATTTGTCTTCCATGACCCTCGAGGAAACAGCTAAATATATCGAGACCCGTTTGCTCAGGTCTGGGGCTCAAGACCTTGGTATATTCACTGAGTCTGCAATACAAAGCCTTTATGAGTATACCCGAGGCATTCCAAGATTAACAAATGTCTTGGCAGACCATGCCCTTCTTACCGGTTATGTTAAAGATCTGAAACAGATTGACAATAGAGTAATCGAGGAGTGTGCGGGTGAACTCAGGCTGTCCGGCAGCAAGGACGAGAAAGATGCAGAGACTGTAACGATTTCGCCTTACCGCAGATACAGCAGACTCATCAGGGCCGTGATGATTATAGTTATATTATTTTTAGTTGTATCATTGGGATTGCTCGTTCTGTGGTGGGACGTCCAGATGAGCAGTGGGATTCTAACTAGTAGTACTGACAATATTTTTAACAAGGATAATCCTGTAGCCGCACATGAGTTGATTGCGAATGATGTAGAATAAAAAGTGAATATTTAAAGGGCACAGAGAAAAATGGGTAAGATAGCTGATGCCTTGGATAAGGCAAGGAGAGAGCCGGCAAGAAAGAAAGATCAGTTAAGGCCTTCCAGCGAGATAGGGTCGAGAGAGCAAGAGCAGGCACGAGTTCAGCATGAGGTAAGTCCGAAACCAATCTATCCGGATACGACTGCTTCCAAGACAGATATTCAGACTGGGGAAGGGGCTGAATTTGTATCGAAAGCCTTACAGGGGCCGGTTGATCCTAAGCTGGTGGTATTTCACGAACCTGGGTCTCCTGCTGCGGAGCACTTCAAGGTGCTTCGGTCCCAGATCCTTTATCCCAAGGACGGTAAAGATCGCAGGGTGATACTTGTGACCTCTGCCATGGAGCAGGCCGGCAAGACCATGGTGGCATGTAACCTGGCAGTAAGCATTGCCCAGAGTGTAGATCCTTATGCCCTCTTGATAGACGCTGATATCAGGAAAGCATCTGTGCACCGGATGCTGGGGTTTGAGCCGGCCGAAGGACTTTCAGAATATCTCCAGACTGATGAACCTCTATCAAAATACCTGATCAGGACTCCCATGATGAAGTTGACAGTTCTTCCTGCCGGCCATTCTGTGAGGAATCCTGCCGAACTTCTGACTTCTGCTAAAATGAGACATCTCTTTGAAGAGGCACGAGAGAGATATCCGGATCGTTTTGTTGTCGTGGATTCTCCTCCTGTCAACCTGGCGGCTGAAGCCTTGAGCCTTTCTCAAAATGTCGATGCGGTGGTTTTTGTGGTTCGTTACGGTTATTCCAATCAGGATTTGATAGAAGAGGCCATTGCCAAGGTTGGTGAGGATAAGATTCTGGGCATAGTCTTTAACTGTTTTGAAAGCCCGCCAGGGAAATATTCCTATTATAAAAAGAAATATCCTTATTACAGCTCAAATGAGCAGGCCTAACTCAAAACAGGGACCCAATTTTTTAGCGGCTCCACTATCTGTATGGCTGGTCTATGATCAGAGTTTTTGGAAAAAAATATTCTATTAGAAGACTGTTTTTTTTTGGTGGCGAAGGCCTTTTTCTGTTCTTCTCCCTGGTTGTGGTTGTAGCCTATCGTCATGGTGGAGATATTTCCGCATCTGATATCTTGTCCCTGTGGCCCAGATTGCTTCTGATAGTTTTTGTCTGCCTTTTGTGTCTTTACTACTATGATCTATATACTTTCAGGTCCGGGTTCAATTATGTGGAGATGACCATCCGCCTGATCCAGGCCCTGGGTAGCGCATCCATTTTTCTGGGATTTCTTTATTTTGTTTTTCCGGTCCTCTTGCCCGGCCGGTGGGTCTTTTTGGGGAGCCTGCTCGTCTTTGTCTTTCTCAGCAGTCTTTGGAGATATGCCTATTGCTGGATGCTTAGAAAAGAATGGTGGACCATTCCTGTCTTGATTGTGGGGTCCGGCACCTTTTCTGAAGAGATAGTCCGAGAAATTAAGGAGAATAGTGACTGCGGTTTCAGGGTTTCAGGCGTGGTTTTGGACCAAGTGCCTGCTGAGGCAGAAGCTTATGGTAATACTTCGGCCTTTTATTCTTTTTCCAATCTGTGCCGACGGGTAGGTGAGACAGGAGCGGAAGAAATTATTGTTGCCATGGACCAGCGCAGGGGGCGCCTTCCTGTGAATGAACTCCTGGCGTGCAAAATGAAAGGCGTGCCTGTTATTGAAGGAGAGACTTTTTATGAGGAGCTTACCGGCAGGATATTGATTGATAAGATAAATCCCAGTTGGCTGATTTTTCATGAGGGTTTTCAAAAGTCGTGGGTAATGATAGCAACAAAGCGACTTATTGGTACATGCATTTCATCTCTTGGCCTTTTTTTCTCATTCCCGATCATTTTGCTGACTTCCATATGTATTAAGTGGGATTCCCCGGGTCCAATATTCTATAGACAAGAGAGAGTAGGCAAGGATGGCAAGACCTTTGTTTTAATTAAGTTTCGTTCTATGCGACAGGACGCAGAGCATGGAGGGGCTAAGTGGGCAAAGCAGGATGATGTCAGGGTCACAAAGGTTGGTAGAGTAATTCGCAAACTCAGGATAGATGAGATCCCCCAGATGTGGAATGTCCTGAAAGGCGAAATGAACTTTGTGGGGCCTAGACCTGAGAGGCCGCAATTCGTAAGCGAGCTGACAAAGAAGATCCGGTATTATGATCAACGCAGCGCTGTTCAGCCGGGAATTACAGGCTGGGCTCAGATCAGCTATCCTTATGGGGCATCAGAGGAGGATGCAAAAAAGAAACTTGAATACGACCTCTTCTATATCAAGCACATGTCTGTAATACTGGATCTTTATATAATACTTAAGACCGTTAAGACAATCCTTTTCAGAGAAGGGGCTCGTTAGTAGATCACTTTATTACCAAGGAGGACATATGTGCGGCATAGTAGGGTATATTGGTCACAGGTGCGTATTGCCGATACTCCTGGATGGCCTCCGGAGGCTGGAGTACAGGGGCTATGATTCAGCCGGGGTGGCGTATATCCACGAGGGGTCTGTCCTCCGCATCAGGAGCGAAGGTAAGCTGGACAAGCTGGACCTGTTATTGGATGGTATCCGGGATGTACCAAGTTCCATTGGGGTGGGCCATACACGCTGGGCTACTCATGGAGAACCCACCGAGGCCAATGCCCATCCTCACACAGACTGTACCGGGAGCTTGGTAGTGGTTCACAATGGAATTATTGAAAACTACTATGCCCTTCGCCAACAGCTCCAGGATGAGGGCCATATCTTCAAGTCAGAGACAGATACCGAGGTCCTGGCACATCTTATTGAAAAGCATTTGAATGGAGATCTGGTCCAGGCGGTCAGGGATGCCCTGATGGAGGTTGAAGGCGCCTATGCCATAGGCGTGCTGTGGCAGGGCAGTCCCGACATGTTGGTTGCCGCGCGAAAGCAAAGCCCCATGGTCTTGGGGCTTTCAGACAATGAGTGTTTTCTGGCCTCAGACATACCTGCCCTCTTGCCCTATACGCGTGATGTAATCTTTCTGGATGACGGGGAGATGGCCACCCTGTCCAGAAACGGTGCCGAGGTGAGGCGTATAGATAACGGCAAGTCGGTGGTGAAGGTCCCTCAGACCATTTCCTGGGATGCGACCATGGCAGAAAAGGCCGGGTATAAGCATTTTATGTTAAAGGAGATTTACGAGCAGCCACAGGCCGTACTGAATACTTACCGTGGTCGCATAATGCCGGA
>JAUXDR010000080.1 GCA_030618205.1 Deltaproteobacteria bacterium
GATCACATTATTACTGTAGAGGACCCTATTGAGTTTGTCCACGAAAACAAAGGGTGCCTTGTAAATCACAGGGAAGTGGGTTCCCATACCAAGTCCTTTAGTGCAGCTCTGAGAGGGGCCCTCCGTGAAGACCCTGACATAATCCTGGTAGGTGAATTGAGAGATCTGGATACAATTACTCTGGCCATCGAGGCGGCAATGACAGGTCACCTGGTCATGGGCACCTTACACACCATCAGTGCGGCAAAGACTGTTGACAGGATGATTGAAATTTTTCCAACACACCAGCAGCCCCAGGTCCGGTCGACCCTTGCTGATGCCTTGAGGGCTGTGATATCGCAGACCATGTTCAAGAGGATTGATGTAAAGGGGAGATGTGTTGCATTTGAGATATTAGTTGCCACTCCGGCTGTGAGAAATCTTATCCGCGAAGGAAAGACCTACCAGATCCCATCATCCATGCAGACAGGCAAAAAATTTGGCATGCAGACATTGGACGATGCCATAATGGAACTGATGCAAAAGGGATGGATAGACCCGGACGAGGCCTATAACAAGTGTGTTGACAAGGCGAAATTTAAACCTTTTACCAAAAGCGCACCTGCAGACTTCACAGAGGTTGGTTGAGATGAAACAGGCAGATCTGGATAGAATTTTAGCCGGTATGCTTAGTGCCCATCCAAGGATATCTGATTTGAACTTTACAGTCGGTCGGCCATGTCAAGTAGCAGCAGATGGTAAGCTTCATCCTGTTGTTATGGATCTTGCCACCAGTCACCTGATCCCCTTCCAGACAGAGCAGCTCGCTCTGGCTTTAATAAATGATGACCGGCGACTTTTGGCAGAACTGTTTCGTCACGGCTCATGCGATTTTTCCTACGATTTGGCCGGTGGCCCAAGATTTCGTGTAAATGTGTTTTCCCAACGAGGGGTCTATAGCATTGTAATGCGCAAGCTGGAGAGCAAGGTCCCTACTATTGAAGAACTCGGCTTGCCGGATTGCTTCAAGGCAATGGCCGGAGAAAAAAATGGGATAATATTCTTTACCGGCGCCACCGGCACTGGCAAGACCACGTCTCTTGCCGCCATTTTGGATGAGATTAACAGGACAGAACAACTCCATGTGATTACCCTGGAGGATCCTATTGAATTTGTCCATCCTCACAAAAAGGCCACTTTTAACCAGAGGGAGCTCGGCAAAGACATTGATGCCTTTGCCATCGGATTGAGAGCGGCCCTGCGCCAGGCACCCCACGTAATACTGGTTGGAGAAATTCGTGACAGAGAGACAGTGGATGTGGTCCTCAACGCAGCAGAGACAGGTCATCTTGTATTCAGTACTCTCCACACGACAAGCGCCGGCCAAACCATCAATCGTATTCTAGGAATGTACTCAACAGAAGAAGAACGCCAGGTCAGATTCCGCCTGGCGGATTCTTTGCGCTGGGTGGTTGGGCAGAGACTGTTGCCCAAAATAAAAGGAGGAAGGGTGGCCATCTTTGAGATCATGCAGAATAACATCCGTGTCAAGAACTCTATCATAAACGGAGAAAGCGAGGGAAAGACATTTTACGAGATCATAGAAAGTGGTCAGGCATATAATATGCAGACCTTTGACCAGCATATTGTTCGACTTTTCGAACAAGGCCTTATCGACGAAAAGACATCATTGGCATATGCCAGCAGTCGGGCAAGCGTGCGTCAAGGAATAGATCAAGTCAAAAGCAAGAAAGGTGAGAAGACGTCTGACATCGATGGATTGAGCATAGATGCGGATTGGGAAAAAGAACCCGAGAGTCTTTTTTGAGCACAGGAGATCGTAAGGTGGATGTAATTTGTACTGGTTGTAGCAGGCACTACAAAATACCTGAAGAAAAGTTGCCATCAGATGGTGTAGCGTATTTTACATGTCCGAACTGTAAAGAGCGAATAAAGATCCAGGTCCCTTCCAAGACAAATTCGCTGTCTCCGGATGAAAAGGCAGTCACTACCGAATCGCAAGGCTTTGAATCTTTTGAGCCAAGTACCAAGACAGCACTTGTCTATTGTCCCGAGCCCCAGATAAGGAAACTGTTGCAGAAAGAACTGACATGCTTGGGGTATAAGTTGAGGTTGATCAATCAACAGGATGATATCAAGTTCAGATTCAGATATCACATATATAACCTGATTCTTTTGTATCAAAATGGACCTGAGCCAGAGGACGATCTTGCCGATATTCAGGAATATATAAGTTCTCTTCTGATGGACATACGCAGAAATATCCTTGTGGTTTATATTCATCCGGGAGGGGATCGCCTTGACTACATGCAGTCCTTTTCAATGGGAGTAGATTTAACAATAAGTCCTTCTGAGTTAGAACATCTTTCCAAAATTCTTTCCTCTGCTCTTAAGACCATGCAAATGACTTACAAGGTCTTTTCTGAATGCAAGGCCAAGGTGGAAGGAGAGGTATTTTAATTTTAGGCACTTTAGGCACTTAAAATACCTGCTCTTGAATTTGTGGCTTCTTCAGTTAAACTAATTTATAGAATTTAATTATGTCCTGGTCTGGCGTAAAATTAGAATACTGTAGAAAAGGCACATAATGGACGAACACAACCTTGACCGTCGTAACTTTTTACGAGGATTAGCCGGTGCTGCTGTCATGGTAACCGGCCTTTCAGAAGCCGCAGCAGAAGAGCCGTCAGCGGGGATAGCAAAGGCTGGGCAAAAAACAGCTATTCCAGATATCCAGAAATATAGGGGTTTGATTGGAGCGCTTGAGGGGTTTTCTGCAACGATTATTCGGGAACATCTGGCCCTTCTTGAAAGATATCGCCAGGAATTGTCCGAAGTGGAATCACAAAATCGGACAATTGATCTTTCTTTGGCAGATCCCCTTGCCAGCAAATGGCGCAACCATGTCCTGGCCTGGATCGAGCTGCACAACGCAGTCAGACTTCATGAATTGTATTTTGACACATTGACACCTAAGAGCGTTAAACCCGGCCAAAAGATCGGCAAGGCCCTGGAGGAATCATTTGGTTCTTTTGATCAGTGGTGGATAAAATTCAGGGCCACTGCTATGGCAGTGAGGGCTTGGGGCATACTTGCGTGGGATAGTCAATCAGGGCGACTGGTAATTTTTGGTCTGGACAATGACTCAGAATGGCCCTTGGGGCTTGAACCCTTGCTGGTTGTGGATATGGCTGAGCATGCGTACGTATTGGATTTTATAGGGCAACCTTTGGCCTATCTGGATGCGTGGCTGGCAAGAGTTAACTGGGTAGCTGTAGATTCCAGGCTGGTCATGGCTTTAAAAAAATAACAGCAGTTACTATCACGTTGAATACCTCGGGAGAATAATGATGAAGGTTAGAAAGGCCGTGGTCCCGGTGGCAGGCCTTGGAACAAGATTTTTACCTGCCACAAAGGCCATTCCCAAAGAAATGCTGACCATAGTGGACCGGCCTATCATTCAGTATATTGTGGAAGAGATAGTTGCATCCGGCATAAAAGAGGTGGTTCTGGTAACTGCCTCCGGAAAATCAGCCATTGAAAATCATTTTGATTATTCCTTTGAACTTGAGATTTTTTTAGCCCAGAAGGGCAAGTTGGACCTTCTCAGGGAGGTTCGCAACATATCCGATCTCATCGAGATAGTTTCGGTCCGTCAGAAGGAGCCTCTGGGCCTTGGACACGCTGTAAAGGTCACAGAGCCGGTAATCTGCAATGAGCCATTTGTAGTTGTGCTCGGCGACGACATGGTAGATGCAACGGTTCCATGTGTTTTTCAGATGTTAAAGGTCTTTGAAGAATTTCAGGAATCCGTTGTCGCCGTACAAAAGGTCCCTTTGGATGAAGCTCACAAATATGGGATAGTAGAGGGTGAAAAAGTGGCAGAAGGGGTCTACAAGGTGCAGAGACTTGTTGAAAAGCCTGCGCCTGGTACCTCTAAGTCCGATCTTGCCATAATTGGCCGGTATGTATTAAGGCCTGAGATATATGGTTGCCTTCATAGGACTCTTCCAGGGGTAGGCGGTGAAATCCAGCTAACAGACGCCCTGGACTGTCTCCGAAAAGAACAGGGACTCTATGCTTATGAGTTCAAGGGCAGTAGATATGACGCCGGAGACAAAATGGGATACCTTCAGGCTACTGTGAATTATGCCCTTGCACATCCGGATCTTGGTGGAAGATTTAAGGAGTATCTGAAGAAGCTGGTCGCTAATCTGGATGAGTGAGGAATGTTCTTCCAGGGCGAGGGATGAAACACCTGTTGAACTTAATTCCCCTGGCTGCAATCAACTGATAGATGTTGTAGTGCCCTTGCCCATATACACGGCCCTTACCTACATATTGTCAGGACATACTCTTTTCCCCGCTAAAGGTTCCAGGGTCCTGGTTCCTGTAGGTCGCAGAAACATGGTTGGTGTGGCATGGGGAACCCCTGCAAAAAAGCCACCCTCTGTGGATTTAAAAAAGGTCAAAAAGATACTTGACCAAGGACCTCTCCTACCTGAATCCCTTATCAGTTTTCTTGAATGGACCTCATCATATTATTTTTATCCCATAGGACAGGTAATGGCAGAGGCCTTGCCACCGGGGCTTTTATCCGCCCGGAATCGACGCATATCCCAAATTAGTAACGGTTTGCCAAAGAGCAGGGACTGCCGGCCGGAGTTTCTTCCCTGGTCAACTGAGATTCCTTTGCATCTCACCGAAGAGCAAGAAATAGTATTTAATGCCATTTGTGATGCCCTTGCTACCAGGGCCTATCAGCCCATACTTGTGCACGGAGTAACCGGCAGCGGAAAGACAGAGGTCTATCTTCGGGCCGCTAAAGAGTGTGTCAAACTAGGCCGCAGCGTGTTGGTGTTGGTGCCTGAGATTGCCATGACCACCCAGGCCGTAGGTTGGTTCGTTGGCAGGTTCGGTGAGGAGGTGACCGTGCTTCACAGCGGCCTGACAGAGGCCCAGAGGCGTAATCAATGGTTCAGAATAAAAGAGGAAAAGAGCAGAATAGTTATTGGGACCAGATCCGCCATTTTTGCCCCCTTATCCGATATTGGTCTTATTATAGTGGACGAGGAGCACGATCCCTCGTACAAGCAGTCTGAAAAATTCCGGTACCAGGCAAGGGATATGGCCCTGTTACGTGGCCGGATGTCAGAGGCAACAGTGATTCTGGGGTCCGCCACTCCTTCCGTATCAAGTTTTAAGAACTCCCTTTCGGGCAAATATCAGTTGGTTACTATGGGAAAACGAGTGGCCAAACGGTCTCTTCCCGAGGTAGTAGTCGTAGATCGCAGAAAAAAAGAGAAAAAGGATCAACATCATAAATTGGGGTCAGCAAGACCTGAATGGCTCTCCAAAGAACTTAAAGATGCGACAGGAGATACATTAGAAAGAGGAGAGCAGGTCCTGCTGTTTCTTAACAGGCGGGGTTTTGCAACCTATATTTTTTGTCCTGATTGCGGACATGTGTTCAGGTGCCCCCACTGTGAGGTCACGCTTACGTGGCATCGTGGAGATAAAAGGTCGAAAAGCGAAAAAGATGGGGTGCTTCGCTGCCACTACTGCGGGATGGAATCGCCTGCCCTGCCTGTCTGCCCGCAATGCATGGGGCAGGCGATCAAAACCTTTGGCTATGGCACTGAAAGAATTGCAGCCGACCTTGAGGAAATTTTCCCCGGTGCCAGGATCGCACGGCTGGACCGGGATACAGTACGAGCCCGAAGGCATATGGAGGAGGTTATCCTTGATTTCCGGAAAGGGCGTCTTGATATACTTGTGGGTACCCAGATGATCACCAAAGGTCA
>JAUXDR010000099.1 GCA_030618205.1 Deltaproteobacteria bacterium
GAAGGAGCGGACATCATCGGAAACCGGACCAGAGTAAAGATTGTCAAGAACAAAATAGCTTCTCCATTCAAAACAGCCGAGTTTGATATATACTACGGAGAAGGTATTTCCAGAGAAGGCTCTCTGATCGACCTGGCCACGGCAGTGGATATCATTGAAAAAAGTGGGGCGTGGTATTCATACGATGGAGAAAGACTTGGACAAGGCCGTGAAAACGTGCGGACCTTCCTGAAAGCCCACCTGGATATTGCTGACCGAATAGAGCAGCAGGTGAGGGAGTCATACGACATTAAGAGGCCCAAAGTCCAGGAGCAGGTTGAGGAATCTGCTTAAACAGGAAAGGCTCTGCCCATGAAGAAGTTATCTGGTACTCAGATTCGCAGCCTCTTTTTGGATTTTTTTTCAAAAAATGGCAGTGAGATAGTCCCGAGTTCCCCACTGATCCCGGCAGAAGACCCTTCACTCCTTTTTACTAACTCCGGTATGGTCCAGTTCAAGAAGGTATTTCTTGGAGAGGAGACCAGGTCTTATGTGCGTGCGGCCTCTTGTCAGAAATGCGTGCGGGCCGGGGGCAAACACAACGATCTTGAAAACGTTGGATACACTGCCCGTCATCATACTTTTTTTGAAATGCTGGGAAATTTTTCCTTTGGAGACTACTTCAAAAGAGAGGCTATTTCCTTTGCCTGGGAGTTCCTTACAAAAGAAATTGAATTGCCTGTAGAAAAGCTGTGGGTCACGGTATTCCGGGATGATGACGAAGCGGCGGAACTATGGCCGGAGATAACTGGAATTTCTCCTGATCGTGTGGTCCGTCTCGGAGAAGAAGACAACTTCTGGGCCATGGGGGATACCGGGCCCTGTGGACCTTGCTCGGAGATACTCATCGACCAGGGATCAGATGTTGGCTGTGGCAGGCCGGACTGCAAAGTAGGCTGTGATTGCGATCGCTTTCTTGAACTCTGGAACCTGGTGTTTATGCAGTTCTTCCGGGATGAATCCGGTAAACTGAGCCCTCTTCCAAATCCGTGCATTGATACCGGCCTGGGGCTTGAGCGTATGGCCGCGATATGCCAGGGGAAACAGAGTAATTACGATACGGACATCTTCGCAGGCCTGTTAGCGCGCATAGAAGAGCTGTCAGGCCGGAACTATGGCCGGGACAAGCAATCAGACGTGGCCATGAAGGTCATAGCTGATCATGCCAGGGCCGGTGCCTTTCTTGTTGCGGATGGACTCATTCCTTCCAATGAGGGGAGAGGATATGTGTTGAGGCGCATTATCCGCAGAGCAGTCCGGTACGGAAAGGTCATAGGGCTTAAGGACCCCTTTATAAGCTCAGTGGCTGACATTGTTATCAAAGAAATGGGTGAAATCTATCCTGAACTGAAAAAGGCCTCGGCCTTTTTGGGGAAGGTCATAGACCACGAGGAGTCCCGCTTTGCAGAGACGCTGGAATTCGGGCTCCGCCTCCTTGGCGAGGAGATAGCCATCCTCAGAAAGGAACAGAAGACCCAAGTCCCGGGGGATTTTGCTTTCAAGCTTTATGACACTTACGGCTTACCTGTGGATATACTCATTGATGTGGCCAAGGAAGAGGATATGGGGCTTGACCGGGCCGGTTATGAACATGCCCGGTCAGAGCAGAGGGAGCGGTCTAAAAAAGCCCGTCATGACGTGGTTACTGAAGAATTGCCGGAGGTGTACAGGGAGCTGCTGAACTCAAATCTGGGCAACAAATTCGTGGGTTATGACAACACATCTCACAAATCAAAGCTCCTTGCCCTTGTAAAACAGGGCCGGCCTGTCCAAAAAGCCTCTGCCGGCTGGTGCGGAGAACTTGTTGCTGCAGAAACACCATTTTATGCAGAGTCAGGCGGTCAAGTGGGCGATAGGGGTTGGGTGGAAGGGCCTTCAGGCAGGGCCGAAGTAATAGATACCTTCCACAGGGGAGACCTTATAATACACAGTATAGAAGTAAAACACGGGGATCTGGAATCAGGAGATTCCATAAAGCTTGAGGTATTAGAGGACCTTAGAAAAAACACGGCCCGCAACCATACCGCCACCCACCTTCTCCACGCTGCCCTTAGGCAAGTCCTTGGAGAACATGTGAAGCAGGCAGGTTCCATGGTAGCCCCTGACAGGCTGCGTTTTGACTTTACCCACTTCTCAGCCTTGACACCGGATGAGATCAGCCAGGTTGAAGACCTGGTAAATGAACAGATAAGAGAGGACAGAGAAGTCAAAACAGAGATTCTTTCCTATAAAGAGGCAATGGCCCGTGAGGCAATGGCCCTGTTCGGGGAAAAGTACGGAGAGACTGTGCGCCTGGTGAGTATTCCGGATTTCAGTGTGGAACTTTGTGGCGGCACCCATATTTCTTATACAGGGCAGATAGGTCTTCTCAAGATCATCAGCGAATCCAGTGTGGCTGCCGGAATGCGGAGGCTTGAGGCCTGTACTGCCCAAAACGCCCTGGACCTTGTACATGAATTGGAAGAAGCGGTTTCCAGCATTACCTTTCAACTGAAATGTCCTAGATTGGAGGTATCTAAAAAGGTCACAAGACTCCTTGAGATGACAAAAGACCTGGAGAAGCAACTCCAGCGGGTTAAGACGGTCCGTGCCACGCAAGGGCTGGATAAGTTGTTGTCCGGGATACAAAAAATCAACAATATTCAAGTACTATCTGCCCGAGTTGAAACAGAGAACGCCAAGTCCCTCAGGGACCTGGGAGACAGGCTCAGAGATAAGATGGGTTCAGGGGTCATAATGATAGGGTCGCAGGCCGGCAGAAAGGCCCTGCTGCTGGTCCTTGTGACCAAGGATCTCACTGACCGGCTACATGCAGGAAATATGATCAGGCAGGTAGCTCAGATGATCGGGGGAGGCGGAGGAGGGAGCCCTGAAATGGCGCAGGCAGGGGGCCCGAAACCGGAAAGACTCGCAGAGGCCCGGCAGTCTATGATATCGTACATCAATCAAACAGTTCCCAGGCTTCCTGAATGCGAATCAAGCCGCGATCATTTTCTTGAATCTTCTGACTAAGAATTTATGATTTTCTGAGTTAATCCCTTTACTTCAGTTCCTCTTTGCCATTAGGACCCTGTCCTTGCCTGACAGGTCTTTTCTGATCTCTGCGCATTTATACATTCCGGTATCTCTGGTCATCTGAATGGCCTGTTTTCCCTGATTCCATCCGATTTCACAAACAAACCATGCTTCTTTGCGAAGTACTTGGGGAACGGCTTTGATAAGTTTTTCAATGTCCTCAAGTCCATCTTTTCCGCTGAAGAGTGACCCCTCTGGTTCATATTTGAATATTTCTTTTGCCAGGAGCCTTTTGTCCTTATTGGCCACGTAAGGTGGGTTGCTGACAACCAGATGAAATCCCTGGTTTGCGACGGCTATTCCTTTTTCACGCGGGAAAATGTCGGTTTCACACGATCTAAAGGGATTGATCCAGTCTGTCTGTACCAGGCTAACTCTTGATTTTACCCCGTGTCTCTCTGCATTTTGTTGTGCTACGATCAGCGCAGGGAATGACCTGTCTGTTGCCACTAAAACGGCTTCTGGAATCTCATGGGCAAGTGTTATTGCCAGGATACCGCAACCCGTACCCAGGTCCAGGATAAAGGGCCTGTGCCATCTTTCCTGCTTCACAAGGGCAAGGGCGATCTCCACAATCAGCTCGGTCTCAGGTCTGGGTATCAGAGTATCCCTGGTTACGCGAAAAGGAAGAGACCAGAATTCCCGCTGCTCCAAAATATAGGCAGTGGGTTCGTGCATGGCCCTTCGCGCAACAAGGGCCATATACTGTTTATTTACAGGGTCTTCAAGTAGAAATTCAGGATGGAGGTGAAACCAGATCCGTTCTTTTCCCAGAAGGTGGGCCAGCAGAATTTCAGCTTCCAGTTGCGGGTTTTCTATATGGGCGCGCGAGAGTTGTTTAGTGGCTGCGAAGAGTGCCTGGGCTATTGTCATCTGAGCTTTGGGCCAGGGCCTGCGTCTGATAGTGAGTTCCCAGGGCCTCTGTGATTTCGTTTATATCCCCTTCCATTATGGTCTCAAGGCGGTAAAGGGTGAGGCCTATTCGATGGTCGGTCATCCTGCCTTGGGGAAAGTTGTAGGTGCGGATACGCTCACTCCTGTCCCCTGTGCCCACCATGCTTCGTCGTTCATCTGAGACCTGGGCTTGTTGTTCTGTGCGTTTTAGATCCAGCAGACGGGCATAAAGCACCTTCATGGCCTTGGCCCTGTTTTTATGTTGGGAGCGCTCATCCTGACACTGTACTACCAAGCCTGTGGGCAGGTGGGTGATACGTACTGCGGATTCTGTCTTGTTGACGTGCTGCCCCCCTGCTCCTGATGCACGGTAAACGTCAATCCGAAGATCAGCAGGATCAATATCCACGTCCACATCATCGGCCTCGGGCAGTACGGCCACAGTGACGGCCGATGTGTGTATGCGTCCCTGGGTCTCTGTGTCAGGTACCCTCTGGACCCTGTGGGTACCACTTTCGTACTTCAAGCGGCTGTAAACCCTGTCTCCGGAAACAAGGGCGATAATTTCCTTGAATCCACCGCCCCCGGTCAGATGGGCGTTCAGCACCTCCACTTTCCATTTTTTGTGCTCAGCATATCGGCTGTACATACGGAACATATCCGCTGCAAAAAGGGCAGCCTCGTCTCCGCCCGTACCGGCCCTGATTTCCAAAAGCACGTTCTTTTCGTCACTGGGGTCCTTAGGCAGGAGGAGGCGTTTTACTTGCTCCTCGAGTTCCCTGCTTTTCTCTTGAAGTTCCTCGATCTCTGACTGTGCGAGTTCCCGGATTTCCGGGTCAGGATCATCGAGCAAGACCTTGTTTTCATCGATTTGTTTAAGTATGTTGCGGTCCTGGCGGTAAGATTGAACTATTACCCTCAGATCGGCGTGCCTTTTTGCAATCTCCTGATATTTCTTTTGGTCTTTCAGTAAATCAGGGTCGCTGAGTTCTTCCTC
>JAUXDR010000152.1 GCA_030618205.1 Deltaproteobacteria bacterium
CTTTCTTCCGTTGACCTTGCGAGTTAGGTCTCGGGCCAACTGCCATGCCCCATTGGATTGATGATTGATAATTGTCTCTCGGGCCAAGTGCAATGCCCCAATATCCTCAAATTTAGGAGGGGATGACATATGCTTTCCTCGTTTTATTCTCATGCCTTCTCCATTCCCGCCTGCCTCGCAAGCTTGGCGAGTGGGCAGGAAGAACTCACGAATCAACGGTTCAGATTTTCGTTAAACTCTGAACCTTTGAACCCTGAACCTATGAACCCGTGAACGGTTACATAAATAATTACGTAGAGTTATAGAAATTCCGAGACGTTCAATTACCTTGCAAAATAGAATTCCTGTCCGGATTCACAACGAACCCTTCTTTGATGGCAGCTCTCATGAGTCGTTGATCGAAACAGATCACTGCCAGTCTGTCAGGCTCTTCCTGAGTGGCTACCAGAGAAGAGGCAAGTTGGCAGGCATCGGCTGCACGCAGCCGATGAACCTCCAGCAGCCTCAATGCCCTGTCTCTTACTTTTTGAATTACTTTTACCTCATGGGCACGCTCGATAAGATAATTCAATCGTTTCTTTGCCTTCTGGAATTCGTCCACAGAAAGCGATTTTTCTCTAACCAGCCGACACAGGGCACTGATAACTTCCACCTTGCTTAAACACCAAATCAGCATTTCTTGATCATCAGATAAGGTCTTGAGACAGTAATCAGTTTCTTCTTCATCCACTATCAGTGGAACCATTGCCGAGGAATCCCAGAACTTCATCGCCCGCTATTTCTTTCCTCCAGCAGGACTTTGAGGGCAGATGTTTTGCCCTTTGCTTGCGGTAAAATTACCTTCTCTTTGTCCAAGAATTCTGCCGGGAACCCGTCTTTTGCAGGCGATGAAACTATGCCAAGCCCCACCATCTCTTTAATCCAAGGGGTTTCACGATTCTCGGTTTCTGCCTTTGAAACATGTATTATTCTGGCCAAAGGGGTCTTTCTGTCAAGAATTTCAATCTGCTGCCCTCCACGCACTAACCTGAGATAATAACTAAGCCGGTTTTTGACCTCGGATATGTTGACCTGAATCATTTCAATTTGCCTTTCTTACTATGTTATCCATATAATAATAGCTATAATAGCCTTTTTAATTCAATCCGTCAATCCTTGAATTTAGTACCTTAGTTGTGAATTTCGTGCATTTTATGGCAGAATATTTTCAAGTTAATTGAGTTTGAAGTGCCTAAAGTTGCGGTGCGCATTTCAGCGCGGATAATATAAATAGATTGAGCGAAGCGACACCTTAACTTTAGGCACTTCAAACTTTAGTTCACTTTAGGCACTATTCCGGTTTATCCGGTTTAGGATGTTGCGCTGGTCACTTTTGGTGAGGTTGAAAAGGTGGCGTTGAAAGACGGGGTTGTTCAAATCCAAGCGCACCGTCTGATATATTTTCTGGCTTATTGCTTGGTCCGGGTCTCTAACTCCTCAAAGTTTGTATCTTTGGGTAAATTTTTTTCCGCCCAAGCAACAGCTTCATTGAGTTCAGCCTGAACTCCCGGACCATGTAGCCATCTTTCATTGTCGGGAATAAAAAAATATTGAGACTCAATGAAATTTTTTCAAGCTATCTTGAGAAGGATATTGCAGGATTTCTGAAGGTAGAGAACATCCCCGCCTTCCGAAAGTTGGCGGCCCTGTTGTCTGCACAGCAAGGCGGACTGGTAAACATTCAGGAACTGGCTTCCACGCTTGGGCTCCACCGTGAAACTGTGACGAGGTATCTGCAGTACCTGGAGGAAACATTTGTTGTAAAACGGTTGACCCCTTTTTTTTCAAATCCCAGGACAGAATTGAGTAAGATGCCAAAGATCTATTTTGGCGATGCCGGCTTGCGCAATCTTGCTATGGGCAGTTTCAGCCATTTAGGCACACGATCTGATACGGGCAAAATCATAGAAGGAATCGTTGCATCCCATGTTTTCAGATCCCGCCTTCCATCTCACAGGATAAATTACTGGCGGTCCAAATCCGGAGGTGAAGTCGATTTCATCGTATCTGACGTCAGACCTGTTCAAAGCATAGAAGTAAAATCAGGGGATCTCAGACAAGTTAACATCAGCAGAGGGTATCGTTCATTTCTTTCCAAATACTCGCCTCAAAGGGCAATCCTCTTGAACAGCAGCATGTGGTCTCAAAGGCAAATAGCTGAACACAGGATAGAGGCGATTCCGACGGCTATCTTCCTGCTGGGGATAGGTAAGGGGGACAATCCTTGGCTTGCTTGTGGACTTCCAAAAAGATATTGAGAGATTCCGGAGGCCGAAATGATAGAAGAAACAAAAAATATAAAAATTATGTTAATCCCTTAATATGACACGGGTTTCAGCTCAGCAACCCCTCCTTATTTTCTGCAAATATGAGAAAGACCCATAAAGAATTCATTGATGCTTGGCATAGAGCAAAAGAAAAAGAGATAAAAATACCTGAAGAACGGCTCTATTTTTTAGATCCAGCGACATTTTTTCGGGTTTTATCAAAACGTAGAATAGCTTTACTTCAAGTTCTTCATACTCATGGAATATCCAGTATTCGAGAGTTAAGCAAATTATTAAAGCGTGACTATAAAAATGTTTATCAAGACGTGCAGTTGTTAAAGAAGGCTGATTTGATCCATCAAGATAAAACAAAAGGGGTCTATGTTCCATGGGATAAAATTAATGCGGAAGTTGCTTTAGCAGCATAAGGAAAAACAAATCATCTAATCGGGTAAGGGGAGGTTTTTCTCCTCCCCTCCCCACACCACACCGCATGCGGGTCCGCACGGTGCGGTTCCAAATAAGTTTTAAAAGGCATTTTCAAATATCTCCCGGAGCTGGCTATAAGCTAAGCGCTGGCTGAATTGGCTCTGCCTGTCGGCTTCATTGCCATGTCGAGCCCGCTTGGCTCCTCCCTGCTTACCAGGTTCGGCCCTTCAGACGGCGGCTGTCCCCCTCATCACACAGGTTGCCCTGCATGACGCTGGATGTCTCTTTCCTTGTCTGCTTTTCTTGGCTTCGTATCTCATCTTCCGGCAAAAGCCCTTCCAGAAGACGCCGGGACATTTGGGTACCGGTTGCCCCATCCGGTAATCTCACCAGAAAAGCTACATCCCGCATGGCAGACAAGTCTCCCCGGATAAGAGCGTTTACCCTGTTGAATTTCCCGGAGGGAACCCTATTCAACAGGTTAAACTTTCGTTAGTCGGGATAGAAATACGGCGCGCACGACCTCCAGTTGAGCATCTGAGCGGTTGACTTTTAAATAAACGCCTCGTCGCAAGCGACTACTACGTGTCGGTTGCTCTCCTTCCAACCGTTGGCCCACGTCTCCGTAAGCCCCCTTTTCATCCCGGACGGTCGGATTTCCCGAGTCCGGTTGGCGACCTCAGCTTTCCCAATGAGCCTTCCCAGATTGCACCGAAGCTTAAGTGCCGACTCACATACACCCCTTGTGCTAACGGTTTACCCATAGCTCGACACATCACGGCGGTGACCAGCTTGTCCGGCCCAGAGTCCGGAGCTGTGCCGCATTAGTGCCCGCTGAGACCGAGAGCCCCTTTGCCCGCTCAAGGTGTTACCTCTTGCGGCGTGATGTCTCGCACCACATCAGAGGGCATTACCCCTCCTTCATCGCTCATACTGGCTCATGCG
>JAUXDR010000217.1 GCA_030618205.1 Deltaproteobacteria bacterium
GCTCACTGCTGCTGCGGCACCGGTCTTGGTGGGGATCATATTGACAGCAGCGGCCCTGGCCCGTCTGAGGTCGCTGTGGGGAAAATCAAGCAATCTCTGATCGTTTGTATAGGCGTGTACAGTAGTAATCAGCCCGGAAACTATACCAAATCTGTCCAGTATTACTTTGGCTACAGGGGCGAGACAGTTGGTGGTGCAGGAGGCGTTAGATACGATGTGGTGACTGGCTGGATCGTAGTCGTCTTCATTGACCCCCATCACAATCGTGACGTCCTCATGCTTTGCAGGGGCTGTGATTACGACCTTTTGTGCTCCGGCCTCCAGATGCCCGCGTGCAAGATCCGCATCACTAAACCGTCCAGTAGCTTCGATTACGTATTCCACGCCCATTTCCTGCCAAGGCAACTGGGAGGGTTCTTTGATAGCTGTTATCCGTATATCTTTGCC
The DNA here is from genome assembly GCA_030618205.1 of Deltaproteobacteria bacterium. The sequence continues at coordinate 448 of JAUXDR010000217.1, forward strand.
GTCCACAATTATTCCCTGATCTGTGTCCTTCACATCGAGGGAGAATGTTCTCATTACAGAATCATACTTTAACATGTGAGCCAGCGTATGGGTGTTTGTCAGGTCATTTATGGCCTCAATTTCAATGGCTTCAAATTCTTTATATTGTTTAGAAGCCCTGAAAATGCTCCTTCCAATGCGTCCGAAACCGTTGATGCCGACCTTAATAGTCATGTCTGAACCTCCTAGCAGCTAATATTTAGGATGTAAAAGTTTTCACTCCTTGGCAAGGAGCGAATAAGGAAACTGTAAATAAATATATTTGGCATCCTTCATTCACCAGTTTACACTTTTTCGAAAAAGCGTGTATTATCAAATTGAATGCCGATGTCGAAACTGGAAATTTGAAATTTGAAATTAGGTAACACATTTACATCTTTGTGTTTTTCCCAATTTCCAATTTCCAGTTTCCAATTTCACTGCCAAAATACAAGATCAACAGTAACTATTCAGGTGAATAGACTGAAGGTAGAAGGCTAATAGGAACAAATCATGCGTAATCACACAAAACTGCGGGCATTTGAGTTGGCTGACGAGATTGCAGTATTACTTTAGAGGATTCATTTCTGTTCGATCGTTGCGAAATGCTTGAAATCCTTCAGCCTTCAGCCTTCAGCCTTCAACCTGAATAGTTACCTTTAATGTAGAATCTATAACGAAACTCCTTCCAGTTCAACAAACTGTGCATCCAAATAGGTTCCATGTATTTGAAGCAAAGCGACAGAGGCTGGATATCCGTGTCTTGGCTGCCCCGCACTACCTGGATTTAAAAACAGCACCCCACGCACATCCTCAACAGAAGGCCTGTGAGAATGACCACTTATAACGGCACCAAAACCGGCCGCAGACGGCTCTACGTCGAGTTGATACACATCATGAAGCACATACAGCAAGACCTCGCCTACTTCAACTACTTCTGCCTGAGCGAGATCATCCGTCCATTCGCCATAATCCATGTTTCCTTGTACTGCGACAACAGGAGCGATTGATTGCAAAGCTTTAAGTATATCCAGCTTACCAATGTCTCCAGCATGAATGATCAAGTCCGTGCCCTGGAATGTCTTGACAGCCCCTGGCGGAAGAAAACCGTGCGTATCGGAGATGATACCAACGAGATAATTGGTCTTGTGTTGCAATTTTTTTGACATCAAATAACTCATTCAACGAGTTTCCTATTTTCCTTCGCTCTATCCCTCGCTTATCTCCACTTTCTTCATTTTGTCACCTTCCCGAATTGCATCCACTACCTCCAACCCCTTCTCCACTTTCCCAAATACTGTGTGCCTCCCATTCAAGTGCGATTGCGGTGAATGCGTAATGAAGAACTGGCTCCCGTTCGTGTTCGGGCCGGCGTTCGCCATCGAGATCACTCCCCTCTCGTGTTTCAGTGGATTTCCCTCTAGCTCATCTTCAAACGTGTAGCCAGGACCACCTCGCCCTGTACCTGTCGGATCTCCCCCCTGGATCATGAAATCGCTGATAACGCGGTGGAACGTTACGCCATCGTAGAACCCATCTCGGGCCAGGAACACGAAGTTGTTGACCGTTTTCGGTGCGTGTTGGGGGTAGAGCTCCAATTCAATAACGCCTTTGTTGGTCTCAATCGTTGCCTTATACATATTGATTAGATCAATCTGCATCTCAGGTGCACCATCCCACTTCTTCTTGGTCATGGAAGATTCCTCCTTAAAGGCTGTCCTGCAAACATTAGTTGCATATCAGCCGGTTATTTAGCAAAATATCTATAAAATCAGTTATATGGTGTTAGTGGTGAGTTCTATGAATTACAATTTTTTCAACTATAGTCTAAAATAACCTTATCTACTACCACTTCTCTTGATAACTGGTTACCTAACCAGGACAAGCCGGAACCAAACAGGTTTGAAGATAAAAAAATTGATTATGTTTCAGAATTTTCTGCCTGAAAAAAATAGCAACGCATTAAAGACCTGGTTTTGGGATGATGCCGATACTTTCCGCTTTACGGCTAAAAAGGTTAAAAAATCCGTAACCGTTCACGGGTTCAGAGGTTCAGGGTTCAAAGGTTCAGAGTTTAACGAAAATCTGAACCGTTGATTCGTGAGTTCTGAATGGAGAAGGCATGAGAATAAAACGAGGAAAGCATATGTCATCCTCTCCTAAATTTGAGGATATTGGGGCATTGCACTTGGCCCGAGAGACAATTATCAATCATCAATCCAATGGGGCATGGCAGTTGGCCCGAGACCTAACTCGCAAGGTCAACGGAAGAAAG
>JAUXDR010000199.1 GCA_030618205.1 Deltaproteobacteria bacterium
GCCGTGAGTTCAGGCCTGTTACCACCCTTCCAGTAAAGGCTTGCCAGTATCCAGAACCGTTCCAGATCTTCAAAAAAGAATTCCTTCATGCGGTCTACAAAATGACCGTTAGAGATTACAAAGGGAATATCGCTGTTCATGGACTGGAGCACTTCTCTTGCTGCCTGACTGACTATCCGTTTTGCAAGTTGGTCTTCTTGTCTGTTGGCTTTGAGATCAGAGGCCATGGCACGTAGCTCTCTGATAGCCTCGTGGGAGTGTTTGTACATCCATGATACAGAGCCGTATATCCACTTGTCAAAGGTCCCCTTGTCGCCCCAGGATGAGGGAGTGATAAATACCTCCTGATTTCTGGGATAATGGGCCAGGTAAGCACTGGGGGTAATCAGCTCCGTCTCATTCTGATTGTAGTAGAGCTTTTTTAGCAAATAATAGAGAAAGTCCGTACCCTCGTACCAGTGATGGCCAAATAGCTCTGCATCGTACATGGCCACTACCAAGGGTTTTTTCCAGAACCAGTTCTTTATGTACTGGAAGCGGAAATTCCTGGACTCAATAAAGTGCTTGGCGTGTTTAGCTGCCTTTTCAAGGGCCCATGCCCTGACATAGGGCTCTTTGTAATTGCTGCTTCGGCTGGTAATTCGATTGTACTTCAAGGGGCCGCCTCTGATATGAAACTCCAGATAGTCGGGATCGCCGGGATAACCTTCTTCACCGCTCCAAACCTGTCTTCCTGTCTCAGGATCTCTGGCAAAGGCAGCGACATTGCTTCCTTTGAGATATACCGGTGCGTGGGTGCCAAAAGCAGCAGGAGAGTCTGCATGCAAGACTGCATGGGTTTCGGAAAAAAAGTAGTGAAGGCCGGCCTCCTCCAGATACTTTTCTATACCCGGCACATAAGCACATTCAGGCAACCATATGCCCATGGGATCCCTGCCAAAAACGTCTCTGTAATCAAGGACCGCGGTCTGTATCTGTCCCCTGACAGATTCAGGAAATGCTGTAAAGAAGGGTAGAAAGGCATGGGTAGCCCCACAGGTGGAGATCTCGATGTAGCCCTCCTCCTGTAACTTTTTTAATGCCTTGGTAAGGTCCCCATCGTATCTCATAAAGCAATCTCTTACTTCCAGGAAACGGTTGAGATGCATCCAGGCGGTCTCATGATAACGATGGGCCTCTCGCCCTGTCCGGTCCACTTCCGCCCTGGCAAGGCTTATGTGGGCCTCCATGTATTTTAGGAACTCTTCCTGGAGTAGGGGACATCTCATCATATTTGTAAGGGTCGGCGAGATATCCATTGAAATGCGGAAATCCACCCCCTCTGACTTCAAACGTTCAAAGGTCAGAATCAGGGGAACGTATGTCTCTCGAATCGCCTCGTGGAACCACTCTTCAGGAAAGCCCATGGGCTGCCATATGCCGGACATGCCGTATACTACTCTCCGCCTGAAGTATGGCAGATGTGCGTGCAGATGGAGAAGCTCAAGTCCTATTGAGTGCTTAGCTGACTCCATGACAGACTTGAGTTCATGTTGGGTAGGATGTTCAATTCTCAAGTCAACTTCTTTGTATGATACCGGATTACTTCCTGGGGATACCCTGATTGTCTGTACCGGATTTGATACATCGGTGAGGGACTCAATCTTCCCTTGATCTGAGATGGCAACAAGCTGTACTCTGTAAACTCTGTCCGGCGCGGCTGGAAGGTACCAGTTGTCCGAAAAACCCAGATGTACTTCCACGTCCATGTGATGATGCAGGCCTCCTGCCCAATCATGAAATACCCTGATATGCGTGCGCACTTTTCCGGGGTTGCCCCCTGAAAGGGTATCAAGACGTTTTGCCAGCCTTTCCCTGTCAAGGTGCCAGTAAGTGAAAATTCGTCCTTCATCAATGGGCAATAAAACGATTTGATCCGGATTTGCAGGAACGCCGGCTATATTGGATGTGATAACAGCAGGGCTCAGATCCTTCTCGCCCTCTTTTTTTGGTCTTATTATCAGGGCAGCCTGATAGGTGCTTCCATCCCGGATGTCTGAAAACAGCCAGTTTGTGCTTTGGAATATAGGATGAGGTTCGAGTTGGTTGAGCTGTATGCAGATATCTATGTCCTTCCAGTCCAGCCCCTTGGGAGCCAGCAAATCTTTTTCTACTTTCTTCCAGCATTCATCGGGCATGTTCCACCACGCCCTAAGCTGTATGGTGTCTCCTTCCCATATCTCCCGTTTTAGTTCCATGAAGGGAAAAGAAGGACCTATCTCAAAATCCAGAAAAGCCAATTCCCGGACGACCTCCGGCAGTTTGAAAACGAGCCTGAACAAGGTCTTAAGAATTTGGTGATTTGGTGATTTGGTGATTTGGTGATTGGGCAGAGGGGTTTTTTCTATGTCCGTTTTAGGTGCTATTATCAGAGAGACCTCTTTTAAAGCCCCGAGGACTGTAGCGTGGTTGGAGAGGCCTATATGGAGCCATTCCTGTTCTCCAAGGCCTGTAGACGGCTCCGGCCATCTAATTACGTGGAGGAAAATATCTATATCCTTTTCCCAATCAAGCCCTGAAGATATCTCTACCTCTCGCTGTACATGCTCCCAGTCAATATCCATCCATTTCAGGTGATGACGCCTCTCGTTTTCCGAGATCAGGACTACCTTGGGCGTGTAATGAAAAGATGTGGAAAGGTGCAACTGATAGCGCTTTTTCTTAATAAGCCTGAGTTGGATAGGGCCATCAGCGTCCAGATGAAACTCAGTGGAGAGGAGGTGCGAGACCTTCTTTTCCAGGATTGGTAATTCTTTTGTCTTCTTTCTGACCTCTATGAACAGGTCTTCTTCGGCTGTATTTACCTGTTTTGAAAGTTCCTCATTCCATATTACCCGAATGAGGTTTCCGGCAACTTCCACCGTCACATTCGATGCTGAAAAGGTCTTACAGAATATGCTGGAGGTAAAGAGAGGTTCTAATTGTAAAGCAGCCACGGCAGCTCCTTTTGAATAT
>JAUXDR010000123.1 GCA_030618205.1 Deltaproteobacteria bacterium
GCCAGTGCCGTCAATGAGAAATTCAAGGCGGAAAACCCTGTGTTCTTCAAGATCGTGCGGCCAAAGAAAGACAAGGAAGCAAAAAACGTAAACAAGGCATTCAAGAAGGTCTTTAGCGCGAGGAAGAGGCTCCTGAGAGAGATAAGAAAGGAGAAGATCGATAACAGCTTCCTGGGGCGCGCTGGACGCGCCATGGAGCCGTACACGGAATACGCCGGGTTTAACTGGCGCGTCAATGTCTCTCTGCTTGCATCGTTTGCCGCCAAGGAAAGCAGTGTGGCGACCCTGGGGGCCCTATACGAGCAAGAGGAAGAAGGGGAAAGCCTTGAGACAAGGATGGAGAAGGGCGAGAAGGGTTTTACGCCCCTTCACGCCCTGGCGCTCATGCTTTTCATGGTCCTCTATCCCCCTTGCGTGGCAACCAGCATTATGGTGAAGATCCAGACCGGGCAGATCCGGTGGATGATCTTTTCCATGTTATTTCCCATAGTTCTGGGGACTGCCGTGGCGACTCTGATTTATTCAGGGGGGACAGCCCTTGGACTGAACGGGTTGCAGGCCATGATTGCCTTTTACTGCCTTGCGTTGGCAATAACCATTGGGACGGGATTTTTAAAGAACAAGTCGGCGACGACTTAAAGAAAAGCAACCGTTCACGGGATTACAATGCCCCGTTTTACCGCAACCCACAGAACTGTAAGCGTTTACAGGGTGCTGCAGATGCGAGGCGTACGGGTACGCAGACGTACTCCCTGTACTTCAAGTGCCCGACAACAAAGCAGATGCGGTGCCCTGTGGAACGCCTACCTATTTTCTTTACGGATAAAACACAGTTCACCTTGAGACAAAATACGGAAAAGCGTATAAGGATTATGAGCAAAAAATAATTACCCGAAAAGGAGCAAATCATGAAAGCTAAACTTTGTTTTATGTACCGGTTTTTTTTGAAATCCCTGTCCTGGACCATGTGGTTCAGCGTATTCACAATTTTTGTTGCATACCCTTATGGATCGGCTGCAAAGGCGGCAGAACCTGAGAAAATCATTAAAAATTCCATGATTGTGATGAAAGAGATCAAAAATGCGCCAGATGGAGGTATCCCTGATGAGCTCCTGGCAAGATGTGAAGGGCTTGCAATATTTCCCTCTGTCTACAAAGGAGGATTTGTTGTCGGGGCCAGTTACGGAAAGGGCCTGATGGCTGTTAGAAATCCCAAGACAGGGAAATGGCGCGGTCCGGCCTTTTTACAAATTGGAAGCGGGAGTTTTGGCTGGCAGATCGGAGTTCAGGCCACAGACCTGATCCTGGTGATAATGAATCAAAGGGGGGTAAACGCCTTTTTCAAAAACAACTTCACACTGGGTGGAGATATTTCAGTAGCCGCCGGTCCTGTTGGTAGAAACTTAAAGGCCAGTACTGACGTGACTCTCAAAGCTGCGGTGTATTCTTACTCCAGGAGCAAGGGCTTTTTTGCAGGTCTATCCCTTGAGGGAGCATATTTGCATCATGATTACAAGACCGACGAGGCCCTTTACGGACAGATCCTGACTCCTGGAGAGATATTGTCTCAGAAGACGGTTTCTGTTCCAGAGCAAGGCCGAAGGTTTCTTGAATTCCTTGACAAAAATTGTCAGTAGGCTCGTTATGTCAGACCTCGTTAAGTGGTTAAGTAGTTGATTAGTTGATTAGTTAAGTGGTTATTATTGTTTAAATTTATATCGTTTGCACAAAAATTGGACACTTGATGTAGTTGAAGGCCTAATATACTGATTTAACATGCTTATTTTCCGACTCAACGACTCAACTATTTGACGATCTCTGTATGTATAATATGGCGTGGAAATTGAGGGTAAGAGGACATGGATAATTTTGAATATCAGAATTCCACCTGCATAGTCTTTGGAAAAGGTGAAGTCTCTAAAGTAGGCAAGGTGGTGAGGCCGCTCGGAAGCAATATCTTGCTGATAACTGGTAAGGGAAGTCTGAAAAAAAGTGGCCTTTATCAAAAAATCAGGGGCTGGCTGGAGGAAGAAGGGATTACTGTTGTGGATCTCGATGGAGTTCAGTCTAATCCTCTGCTCTCAAGGACCCGTGACGGCATCAGGATGGCAAGGGACCATGGGATTCAGGCTGTCCTTGCCCTTGGCGGTGGGAGTGTCATGGACTCTGCAAAGGCGGTTGCCGCAGGGGCGGTTATGGAACAAGGAGATGTGTGGGACTTTTTTACAAGGGAGAGGATTATTGAAAAGGCCCTTCCTGTGGTTACCGTTCCAACCTTGGCGGCTTCCGGTTCTGAAATGAACGGGTTTATGGTTCTTACAGATGAAAAGAGCAAACACAAGTTAGCTGCAGGTTCCCCTCACCTGTATCCGAGGGTCTCCATTCTTGATCCAACAACTACTTATACAGTACCTGCGGACTATACGGCCTATGGGGGCGTGGACGCTGTATGCCACCTCCTTGAGCCATATTTCAATGGCCCGGACCCGAACACTCCACTGCAGGATCGGATGGCTGAAGGGCTTATCAGGACCATTATGGATGCTACTGAGACCTGTATCAAGGACCCTGAGGATTATGAGTCCAGGGCTACCATGATGTGGGCGTCATCCCTTGCCCTCTGCGGCTTGACCAAGGCCGGGGTAGGCGACCATCATTTTCCGGTACACCTGATAGAGCATGCGGTCAGCGTACTGTTTTCCGTGGCCCATGGAGCAGGGCTTGCAGCCCTTTTGCCTGGCTGGATAACCTGGTGGGCCCAGGATCATCCGGAGAAGCCGGCCCAATTTGGAGAGCGTATTTGGGGCATATCCGGAAAAGGTCTTTCAGGGAAAGCAGAAGCCGGTATAGATGCCCTAAGATCATGGTTTGATAGTATTGGTTGTCCAAAGAGTCTTTCTGATATCGGAATAAGGACTGAGGACCATGAAAGACTGGCAGAAAATGCCATGCTTCAGGCAGAGATATGGGGGATATCCAGCACCTATTCAGTTGAAAATATTACGACTATTTTGGCCTATTGCCAGAGTTGATTCCGCTGAAAAAACCCAATCTGCGGCGTTGCTTCAATTTTCCAGTCACTGCGACGTACGATAAGTACGTCTCATGCCTGGAAAATTTCGCGCCTTGCATCTCGGGCTTTTTGAGCGGAATCATGTTTCAGGGTTTTTGCAGTGTAATCATGGTTGAAAAAAATTCCTGCCCTTTCAGACTGGTAATTTTCGAGGAGGCAGGCTCAGGGAAATATAAAGTGGCTGGAATAGAGGTCTATGGCCGGAACATCACAATAGAACGGATCTACAATATTCCGCCGGCCATGCCGGAGATCATTGACGAGCCTGAAGAGTTTATCCCTGACGATTTTGAGGGCGACCTGATCCTCAATTTTCTCAGACACCCGGACCTGTCTGAGCATCTTGTTAAGATCTGTAAAATCAAGGGAATGCCGGTAATAGCATCAGGGCAGAACATACCAGGAGCCATCTGCCCTTTTACGTGCTGCGGCCTTGGGCGCAGGAAGAGTCTTGGTGCCTATGGAGAGCAGTTCGGCCTGCCTGAGTATGATGTCGAGGTAAAAGACCGCCGCATCACAGAGCTTCATGTAAAGCGCGGGGCTTCGTGCGGTGCTACCTGGCAGGTTATTCCCAGGATGATTGAAGTGCCTGTGGATGAAGCACTAAGTACCATTGGAAGAGAGATCCAGTATCTCTGCAAGGCCGATCCATCGGCCTTTGATCCTGTGTCAGGCAAGAGTCCCCTGCACTTTGCTGGTAAGGTGCACATGGCCGCCCTGAAAAGGGCCTTTTCCATGTTACAGAACACCTGACAAGTAAGTCACAGATTACGTATTTTCAGCAAAATCAGCCGTAAGACAACCCTAAACCTTTGAACCATGAACCCTTGAACCTTTTCCATCTATATTTTTGCAACCTGCTTGATACGTACGCCGCAGTGACGAGGAAATCGAAGCAACGCAGCAGATGGGGTATTTTCAGCGGAATCAATCCAGCACTTTCTATCCAATCTTAGGCATAAGTGCCCACCTGATAAACCAGAAGCGGCTACCCGGATCTGTATCCATGCGTACAATACCACCGTTCTGGAACCTGAACACCGGCTTATCAGTTGATCCTGTTATAAGGTAAGAAGTCAGCCTCTCCATAATTTGAGAAAGTCTCTTCCC
>JAUXDR010000063.1 GCA_030618205.1 Deltaproteobacteria bacterium
ACCGCTTCAGCCCAAATACGCCTCTATATCGACCTCATCGATCTGCTCAGGCTTCAAGTAGTGTTTGGCATACTCCTCATAAATGCCTGAACGCAAAAAGAGCTCAAAGATCTCTGCATCGATATGCTCATCTTTTTTCATAAAGCTCATAATGCGGATTGCTTCTGAGAGCGTCTTCCCTTTTTTGTAAGGCCTGTCTGATGCTGTGAGTGCCTCGAAGATATCGGCAATGGCCATGATGCGTGCCGGGACTGAGAGGTCGTCTTTGGTGAGCCGCCGCGGATAGCCGGTACCGATCATCGTCTCATGGTGTGTCCCGGCATATTCCGGGATCCGAGTCATATGCTCTGGATAGGGGAGCTGTTCAAGCATTTTGATACTCATGATGACGTGTTCATTGATTTTGAACCGCTCTTCATCAGTGAGCGTCCCCTTTTCGACACAGAGATTATAGATTTCGCCATAGTTGTACAGAAATTGAGGTACTTCAAGTTTGAATCCCTGCTTTCGGTATGCTTCCTCATCAAAATCGACACGTTCGACCAGATGTTCGAGACGGTCATTAAGCAACTGCTCGACCGCCGGTACTGGCCGTTTTTCAACACCTTCATAACGCATAAGTTCGTTATCGGAAAGCCCTGAACGGTCGTTGAAATGGCGTACCCAGGTCCGTTTGGCGATGGATCGGATGCGCTCTTTTTTCTCTTCGCTCATAGACTCTCCGCCAACATTCGATTCGGCAATGAAAGCAAAATCATCCATTAATGCCCGGTGCTGCTGTTCTTTCCATGCTTGAAGTGTTTCTTGGTCTTCACCCTTAATGAGGCGTTCATAATACTCGATCTCAATATCTCTCCAGATCACCTCAAACCGGGTACGGATCTCGTGAATGCGGTTATAGATGGTCTCGAGCTTGGTCGCTTTGTCGACCACATACTCAGGGGTCGTGATCTTACCGCAGTCATGCAGCCATGCACCCATCTCAAATTCTTCCCACTCCTCGTCGCTGCCGAATTTGAAACCTTTAAACGTACCCTCCTTCATCCTATCAGCCGCCTTGGCCAGCATCACGGCAATGACAGGCACACGCTTACAGTGCCCTCCGGTATAAGGCGATTTTGCGTCAATAGCATCGGCGATCAATTTGATGAAAGAATCCATCAGCTCTTTTTGCGCTTCCTGATAAGCCCGGATACTCTCCGACATCGAAACCAGGGAATCAGACAACTCTATCAACTCAATAATATTGCTCTTAACAGGCCCCACTTCATCAAAATGCCGCGCTTTAATCTTTTCGTTTTGCACCATCAGTTCCCTGATCGGTTTGACAATGCGGGAGGTGGTAAAAAAAATCATCGGGATGCTCAGCAGCAACACAAACAGTGCAGCCCCAAAAGAATAGAGAATTTTTTCCAGATAGGGTCTTAGCATCACATCGGCATGGACACTGAAGCCCAGATAGGTATTGGCGCCCAGCTCAGTGGAGAGGGCTGTGACCATGGCAAAAATCTGTTTTCCATCTTCGTCATAGCTGAATATCCGGTCTGTTTTTCCCTCTTTAAGCGCATTGTTCAACGGTTCGTCGACCTGTTCCTCGTCACTGATGGATGAGGCGATGATGGAGCCGTCTCTGCCAAACATATAGATCTTGCTCGTTGGGGCAAACGACTGCCGCTGCAGCAGTGCGTTGAGCTTCGGTAAGGTGAAATCGATGGCCAGTACCGCCCCGGTGTCACTGATCATTTTTGAAAATGTGATCCCTTTTTGCCCGAGGTTGCGAAAAAGGTAAGGATCGCTCCTGATGGCCTTATCGCTTTGTGTCGCCTGGGTAAACCATGGACGTACATTGGCCACATAACCAGATGGTTCATTTCGACTTGAAATCAGGGCCAATGTCTCATCAAGATAGTCAAAGCTGCGTATCCTGCCCTGTGAGGCATTATAGATCTTGATCACCATCCATCGGGTATTTTTCGGTGCCTTGAATACCTTGTGAAGCTCCGTCGAACTGTGCATATTGACCACTTCGAAAAAGTCGCCGTTCGCATGACCGACATAGATGGCATAGATATTGTTGTTGTGCTGCATGTTGTGTGCATAACGACTGATGGTCTCAAGCGGCAGCTTCTCGCTGATTGTATCGGCGATGCCGGGATAGAGTTCAGTATGGTAGAGCATCTCTTTGGAAAGCTGATCGCTGTCCTGAATATGCAGGGTGATCTTTTCAGAGATCTGATAGAAAGTTTTATGGGTGGCATCCAGTGCCATCTTCTGGCTATAATAGTACTGCAGCCCCAAAAGCGATGCAGCAACAAGCCCCACAACGATCAGAAAATTGGTGAGAATATTGGTGCGAATCGTGATATTGCGGAACATGCTCGCCCCCTTGCCCGGGAAGTAATAGATTCATTCTAAATTAGTTTGATTTGTTTGATAAGAACTTGCTTTTTTGTGTGTGGAGTATAGGGAAATCTATCATAGTCTCCCATCACTATACTTTTGCCTCAAGTAGGCGACCAAACGCTCCCGATAGCATGCGTGCACAAAAGCTTCAATATGGCCTCCTCCCGGTACGATCCACAGGTCTTTTGGCTGCCCGGCCGCTTGGTATAATTGCCGGGCATGATATACCGGCACGATTGGATCGTTTTCACCGTGGATGATCAACACTGGAATCGGCGTCACCTGCGCGATGGCATCGAGGGGGTTGAACTTATCCGAGACAGCAAGAGAGAGAGGCCACTGCAAAGGCCACGTCAACCAGAAGTCTGCAAGCTTCTCGCGGAAGATCTGCTGGTACCCGGAAAATGTACCTTCGATAACCAGTGCCTTGATATGGCGGCGGTAGGGAGAAGTAGCAACGCTGTGTATGGCAACAGACCCGCCCAGGCTCTGGCCGAAAACGATCAGACGGTCAGGATCGATAGGAGCCGTTTCTACAAGGTAATCAATAGCCGAGGCGACATCCTTGTGAATGCCGCCGATGTCAGGCTCGCCTTCCGATGCACCATAGCCACGGTAGTCCATCAAGAAGACATTGAATCGTCTTTCCGGCAACCAAGAGACGTTGTGAATGTGGGTACTGATGTTCTGCGCGTTTCCATGCAAATATAGAACGGTCCCAAGGGCTTCCCCTGAAGCAGGTAAAAACCATCCATGGAGCTTGATACCGTCGGAAGAACCGAAATAGACGTCACAATACGTCAACCCTAAAGCACAGGGTGTTGACACGTGCGTATCATCGGGGTGGAAAAACAATCCGTTACAGCCTGCCAGAACCAACGCCAACCCAATAATAAGCCGGTATCCCTTAATCAGAAATAAACCTGCCATTTTAAAGCTGCCTCTGTAAATGCGCTGCCGAACTCGCGCTTTTGGGAAATTTCCAATCTCAATGCACTCTGATCGGATAAGCTCAAACGTTGATTAAGGGCAATCTCATAGGTGGTGCAGGTAATACCCTGAAAAAATCCCAGCAGACGCGCTGACAGCCCAATTCGCCACTGTTTTGAAAAATCGCAATAAATACCCAGAGTTGGTCCTACCCCCACGGCAACATTTTTTTGGAAACGGTCATTTATCATTGCTGATCCTTCGGCAAAGGCAAAGACCAGTGCCTTTGACGGCAAGTCATAGCTGAGCCCGACTCCGGCATTCAATTGCCCGGTTAGCGGCCTGTCATCAGAGGCAAAACGCATACGCCCTATAGCCACATTCGCCTTCCAGGAAAGAGGCTTCAACAAACGGCCATGGGGCACCACTGATAATATATCGACAAAACCGATGCGCTCCAGGCTTACCTTGTCTTTGCTGGGATAGTATCGTACGGCAGCGTTGAGAAATTCGAGCTGTGCTCCGCGTACAAACCCGCCCTGTGGATCGAGTAGATCGTGATAGACGTGTCTAAAATCGAACTGCAGAAACTGCAAGGGATCTTCATAACCATATCCGATTCCAATACGGGCGCTTTTGTGGCCTTGGTCCGGTCGGACTTCGGGCGTCTTGAACTGTGGGATCTGTGGTGGAACGTCCAGACGACTCCTTGCCTCCAGTAGCGGCAGGAGAAGATGGTGATCATCCGGCCTGTAACTCAAGAAGTCGAACGCCTGCCGGTATTCCGAATACTCCACTGCCAGCTCCAGTGCCTGGGCATGATCGTGTGGGTTGAGCCTTTGTAAAGCTTCTGCATTGGCCGCTATTTTTCCCTTTGCAAGGTCCTTTGCGATCACCAGCAGATCATTTTCCATACCAAGCGCACGTTGCTTCAGGACCGTGCTGCGGGCCGGGCGAAACCTGACCCCTTTGAGGAGACCGGGCACTTCAGTGACGGCCCGGACTGTATCGGCAGGAACAGCCCACCATTGGAACTGATCGGTGAGGTGAAGCGAGGGGCGTGCTACCTCCAGCAACGACAGTAATTGGTAAGAGCAGTTCTCGTCGAGAAAATAATAGTCAAAATAAGCCGGCTGCAATTCCCACACGTGCATCAGCATGAGCAGGATTTCCGCCGGCGTCAGGTCGAGGCGGTATTCCCAGATATCTCGATTGTCGATATCACCGTACTCCTTAACCCTCACGGAATAACGGGAAATCGAAAACTTGCCGGGATAGCCTCCAAACAATCCTCTTAACGCGAAAGACAGCCCGTATTCCTGCTCGGTGATAGCGACAAAACTGACTGTCTGGGCCAGCAGCCTGGTGCTCTCGTCCTGTGACGGCGCATCGATTCTGAGCAGTGTGTGCCCAAACATGGAAGCCGGATTGTTGAGAAATGCCACTGGAAAAATAAGTGTGATTTCGTCTGGATCGAGTTCAGCAATCCAGGTGCAAAATTGAGGACAAGGCTGTTCCGGCAAGCGTTTCGGATCGAAATGTAATTCCTGTTTCAGCCAATGATAACGTGCGATAAAGGCGCATTGAGGATGTTGCTTTTCGTCTCCTGCCTTGCCTGAGGAAAAAAAACTTGCCAGGGTAGCTTCCAGTTCCGCCTCCGGATCGCTTTTTCCATCAGGCGCAAGAAAAAAGGATTCAGCATCTACCAGGCTTTTCATACCCGGCATTAACAGCTTTGGTTTATAATGCAATAACACCTGCCACTCGCGCCGTTCCCACAAACGCTTTTCATGCGCGCGTTGTATCAGTTCTTGTAAATAGGTACCGTCCATCGCAAAAGATGTGGATGGAAACGTTAAAGTGACAAGACACAGGAGAAGAGCAAACAGGGCGACCTTTTTGGTCAAATGGTATGTGGACGGGACAGCGATTTTAAACTCGGCAACCCGAAGAAATGCCGCCAGGTACTTAGTCCGAATCAGGGTGCTCCAAATCAGAAACGTATTATTGATTCGGCCGCGCCGTATCTTTTGTTTTGATTGTGAAGGCGCAACGCGGCTAATCCTTCAGGTAGGGATCGGCCGAGATTTCCGAATCAAGCATTGCCAGCAGTTCCTCAGGAGTAACCTGATCAGATCTGAACAGGGTGCTGAATTTGTTCTTGGTAAGAGAAAAGAATTCCGGTTTGCGGGAATCGGGAATACCCATAAGAGTAGCCAGCGATGTCAGATGTTCGCCGCCGCCCACGGCCATATCTGTTCTCAAACGTTCGAAGTTATCCTTTGTGAATTCTAAGGCTTGTTTTTCAGATTCGTCAGAAGATGACCCCGGACTGGTGCTGGATGTGGCGTTTGTGGAAGACCCGCTGGTAGCTTTGACACTTTTCGTTGTGCCTTCAGTGGACTTCGTAGTCGCATAAAAACACGATGATACTACTGCCACGACAGCAAAAACCGCAATCAACCAAGAGATTCGAGATATGACAGAGCGCATAAACACCTCTTTGTAGGTTAAAGTTTCCCAGATAAAGATCAGAAGTTGGTTTTTTTGTTTTTTAACGACTAAATACATCTATCAAAAGGCAATTTATGTGTCAAGTTTAATCTCGACACATAATATTGCCGGTTGGCTAGATAGTGTGAGAATAATTTTGCTTCGCTGAAGTTGTGGGGTCTCCCGCCTCCACGTCCCACAATTGACTACGTCAGTGGTTCTGACAGAAAATAAATTTTTGAGTTTTACAAAGGCTTCTTACTGTTGTCTTTTCTGCATACCAAGGCTATCCTGGTCCGTGATTTCTAAGGAAAAATAGGGGACATTGTTGACTGAGTTGAATAAGTGTGATAAGGAATTGAGAATAAATAATTATGAGGAGGGGTTAAGTCCCTCAGTTTAGATCATGAATCCACCCTATGTCACCGGAAAACCCTATCCTCTGGATGCAGCACGCGTTTTAGAGGGGCTTAATAAAACAGATTGCTTTGTATTTCTTGAAACTTCAAGGGTTGCCGGAGAGGAAAACACCTCATACCTCTTTTTAAATCCAATAAAAATTCTTACTGCATACGGCTTTGATGATCTGGAGCCTCTTTACAAATCCATGGAGACGGCCCTTGACAGGGGATACTATCTGGCTGGATAAGTCGGAGGCCAAGCGGTCTTAGGAAGAC
>JAUXDR010000246.1 GCA_030618205.1 Deltaproteobacteria bacterium
CTTATGTCCGTTTCAGATGATCTGATGTTCAGGTACTTTGAATTGCTGAGCAGTCTTGATCTGGATGAGATAAAAGGGCTTAAGGACGGGATTGCCGACGGTCGTCTTCACCCTAAGGATGTGAAGACACGGCTTGCACAGGAGCTGGTGGAAAGATTTCATGGCGATCGGGCCGCAGGGACTGCAAAAGCAAATTTTGAGGCCCAGTTCAGCAGGGGCGAGGTCCCTAATGACATCCCGGAGTTCAGGCTATCTCCAGACGAAAAGACAATCTATCTTCCCAGAGTTCTCAAAGAGGCCGGTCTTGTGGAAAGTACCTCTGATGCCAGACGACTCATCAAACAGGGTGCAGTCAGCATTGATAGTAACAGGGTGCAGTCTGCGGAAATTGAGGTCCAGGCGCCCCAAACGGTCCTGAAAGTGGGTAAGAGAAGATTCTTGCGAATTATACCCCTGTGATCAGTTACGTTATAAGTTGAGCGATTAGCTGTTAGCCATTAGCTTTTAGCTTTGAAAAATGGTTCATCAGGATTAGTGTGGTAATCCGTGATGAACGGCTATTAGCATTTAGTTTTTAAGTGTTAGTAACCTATTTGGAAAACAGCAGCAAATTAACCGCTAACAGCTAACCGCTAAAGGCTAATCGCTCAATTTAGGTTACAGGAGGAGGCCAAATGCATCATCATCACCTGTCAAATAGTTATTTCCAAAAGGCCCAGGAGCTGATTCCGGGCGGAGTAAACAGCCCGGTACGCGCATGCAGGTCAGTGGGCTGTGATCCCATATTTGTCGATAAGGGAGTGGGTTGCCGCTTGTACGATGTAGATGGGAACCAGTATATCGACTATGTCTGCTCCTGGGGTCCGATGATTGTCGGGCATGCACACCCTGAGGTAAAGGCGGCAGTCGCGGAGGCCCTGGAATCCGGTACCAGTTTCGGAGTGCCGACCTGGCGTGAAGTGGCCCTGGCACAGAAAATAGTTGAGCTTGTGCCGTCCATTGAGCAGGTGAGGCTGGTAAACTCAGGCACAGAGGCCACCATGAGCGCTGTCCGTCTGGCCAGGGGATATACGGGCCGAAAAAAGATCTTGAAATTTGATGGCTGTTATCACGGACATGCTGATTCCTTCCTGGTAAAAGCCGGCTCCGGTTTGGCGACCCTTGGTATTCCGGGAAGTCCGGGAGTACCCGAGGAGGTTGTATCCAATACACTGGCTGTGCCTTTTAATGATTTAAAGGCCCTCAAAACTGTCCTGGACAGAGAGGGGGATGAGATAGCAGCGATTATTGTGGAACCAGTCCCTGCCAATATGGGCGTAGTCCCACCAAGAGAGGACTTTCTCCCTAAACTGCGGGACTGGACCGAAGAAAAGGGCATAGTTCTCATATTTGACGAGGTGATTACCGGTTTCAGGCTGGCTCCGGGTGGGGCCCAGGAGTATTTCCAAGTGATGCCGGACCTTACCTGTCTTGGAAAGATAATTGGTGGTGGATTGCCCGTAGGGGCCTATGGCGGCAAACAGGAGATCATGGAAAAGATAGCCCCTGTGGGTCCTGTGTATCAGGCGGGGACCTTGTCCGGGAATCCACTTGCCACTGCGGCCGGCCTTGCAACCCTTGATGTAGTGAGCCGTCCGGGATTCTATGAAGTCCTGGAAGAAAGGGCAGAGGCATTGGGGAACGGGCTTGTTGAGATTGCCGGGAGACATGGGGTAATCTGCTGTTTGCAGCGTATGGGGTCCATGATGACGACTTTTTTTGGCCAAAGAGGTCCTGTTGTTGATTTTGAGGCTGCCCTTAAGTCCGATACTAACCTTTATGCCCGCTTTTTCAGGAATATGCTGGAGGAGGGGGTTTATCTGGCTCCATCCCAATTTGAGGCAGGTTTTGTCTCCCTGGCCCACGGATGGGATGTGATTGAAGAGACTCTCAAGGATGCTGAATCCGCATTCAAGAATTTTGCTTAGGGCGTAATTATTCAATCCCTGGTTAAAGGAGTGTGAACGATTACCTTAAAAGGGAAATCAGGGGCTGGTTTGATACAAATGGATTGACAGTTGTGTTTTCCTGTGCTAATTGATAATCCAATTCTCCAGAAAGGCTTTTGGAGAGTTTTTTAATGATATTAAAATGAATGAGGCCCCGTTCAGTTTGATTAACGGAGTAGCCTATTGGCAAATAAGTTATGGTGATACATGGGCACTATAAAAGACGAACTGGCATCGCAGTTTCGCAGTCTCAGTGTTGCCAGTGCTATTGCGATGTCCGTGGTTTTTTCCATCTTTGCCGGGGTGATTACGGGGCATTATCTGGATGCCTGGCTATTTGACGG
>JAUXDR010000271.1 GCA_030618205.1 Deltaproteobacteria bacterium
AATTATGGATTTTGCTGCAATAATTCAGAGATTCGCAATACTCACGCCACCCATACTTCTTGCTGTTACCGTGCACGAGATGGCCCACGGATGGGTGGCTTATCGCCTCGGTGATCCCACTGCAAAGCTTATGGGACGCCTTACCCTTAACCCTGTTCGTCATCTTGATCCCATCGGTACAATGGTATTTTTTCTTACTCAGACCATAGGTTGGGCAAAGCCTGTACCGGTTAATCCCAGTTATTTCAAGAATCCCAGGAATGACATGATCTGGGTTGCACTGGCAGGTCCCGGGGCCAATATCCTTCTGGCAATATTGAGTGCTGTTTTACTGAGACAGGTATTGGGGTCGTTTTGGGAGACGTCGGGCTTTTTCGTGCGTCCGGCTCTATACATGGCATATGTGAGTGTGCAGATCAATATAGGGCTTGCAGTGTTCAATCTCCTCCCCATCCCGCCTCTTGACGGCAGTAGGGTCCTTATGGGTATACTTCCCCCTGACCTGGCAAGCTCTTTCGAGAGGTTTGAGCGCTATGGTTTCTTGTTGATTTTGGTGCTTGTCTTTACAGGAGTAACCGGCCGCGTTATCGTCCCGCTGATCCTCTATCTGAACAAACTCCTATTAGGAACTGTACTTTGATGTGAGCCCTTATGAGTAAACAGGCAAAACAACGAATACTCAGTGGCATGAGGCCTTCCGGCAAGCTGCACCTGGGGCACCTGCACGGTGTGCTTGAGAACTGGAAACGTCTTCAAGAGACATATGAGTGCTTCTTTCTTGTGGCTGACTGGCACGCCTTGACTACCAGTTACGAACGCCCGCAGGAGATCCCGGCAAACATGGATGAGATGGTACTGGACTGGCTGGCTGTGGGCATAGACCCGGACAAGGCTACACTGTTTGTTCAGTCAGAAATAAAGGAGCACGCAGAGCTTCATCTTATGCTTTCCATGATCACGCCTGTTTCATGGCTGGAGCGCAACCCTACGTACAAGGAACAGCAACAGCATCTCAAGGAAAAAGAACTCGCAACATTTGGTTTCCTGGGTTATCCGGTCCTTCAGGCTGCCGACATACTACTGTACAAGGGTCACAAGGTGCCTGTGGGCGTGGATCAACTGCCCCATATTGAACTAACCCGGGAAATCACACGCAGGTTCAATTATCTGTATAGGGATGTTTTTCCAGTACCTGATGCCTTGCTGGCAGAGGTTCCCAAACTCCCAGGGCTGGACGGCAGAAAAATGAGCAAGAGTTATGGAAATTCCATATTTCTGTCAGATCCCCCAGACGTGGTAAGAAAAAAAATATCCACAATGATAACTGATGTGGAGCGGCCAAGGATGGGTGACCCCGGTGATCCTGAAAACCGCTGTATAGCCTTCAAGCTTCATCAGCTTTATCTGCCAACAGAACAGCTTGAGGTCATTGTGTCTGAATGCAAAGTGGCCAAGCGGGGCTGTGCGGCATGCAAGAAAGAACTTGCAGAAGCCATTGTCCTGCAAATGGATCCAATCCGGCAAAGGAGAAAGGCCCTTGCTGCCGATCCCGGCAAAGTCAAGGCCATATTGGCAGATGGGGCCAACATGGCCAGAAAGGTTGCGCAGTCCACAATGGCGCAGGTTTGGAGTGCCGTTTGGAACCGGAATGCCAAGTAAAGCTGGAGGCCTTCGAGGGACCCTTAGATCTGCTTCTTCATTTAATCCAGAAGAATAAGCTCGAGATCACCGATATTCCCATAGCTGTGGTCACGGCCCAGTACCTGGAGTATCTGGAGTTCATGCAGGCCGCCCTTGACGTGGTGGTGGCCGGTGAATATCTGGTGATGGCTGCCACCCTAATGCACATCAAATCCAGGATGTTGCTGCCAAGGCCTGATCCCGCGGATCTTGAAGACGACCCCAGACTTGAGTTAGTCCGGCCCCTTCAAGAGTTGGTTCAGATGAGAGAAGCAGCCGCGTCCCTTGAGTGCAGACCTATATTGGGCAGGGATGTGTTTGTCCGTATAGGAGGGCTGGAGAGTGAAGA
>JAUXDR010000233.1 GCA_030618205.1 Deltaproteobacteria bacterium
TATCTTTCGAAGGTATCGGCCGTGTGTAATCAATATCTGTCTCCTGGCCTGGTCCTCTATGAGTTTATGTATCCTGTGTTTCACCCTGTTCCAGAGATCCTTTTTGTAGGCGGTCTCAAGGGGGATCAAGTTATCAAGGTCTTTTAGAGTATTTTTTGTGAATTTGGGAAAAAGCATCCGTTGAACATACAGAGAAGCTAATGCAACGACCAGCATGGCCCACACAATCGGCCAAAGGAAATGTTCAAAACTCATATTCCCGGCCAGCAGTGCCCCTGCAAGCGTGGTGTCCGGATAACCGGTTAAAAGATTCATAATCAGCTCTCCAAAGAAGAAAGCCAGTATGGCTGCCATACCCCAGGTGCGGAGGACCCCTTTGAATTTATGCATGAATCGTTTCTGGAAAGCGACCATGGCCTCTATTTCCAGACCAAGTTCCCTTACGACTCGATCCACTTCCTGGAGTATGTGGTTTAATCTCATCTTTGGTGCTGAACTCATGGTCTGTTTGAGCTCTTCCCGTTCATTCATCCATGTTTCAAAGCCCGTGGGAGGCACTTTGTCCTCCTGAGGCGCAAAGGTAAGATATATTCTTGGCATATCCTTTCTGCCTGTCATCTGTGAAAGGTTCCAGCACAAGGTCCCATAAGACCTCAAAAGGTCGGACACGCTTTCGCATTCGTCAATTCGATTTAGTACGTAAATGACCCTGTCTTCTCCGGTAGAGCCGGGGAGAGTACTCCGGATGGCCTGATAAGTTTCCTTTATTGTTCCTGCCTTATGGGGGTCGAACATCAGGATGATGAGGTCTGCCAGCTTTGCCAGTTCTCCCACTACACCAAGGTAGTCATAGCCCCTATCCTTTTCTGTGACCGAATCCAGCATTCCAGGGGTATCTATGATGGCAAAATCTTGGAGTATGGGAGTGTTTGTCACCCTTTTTAAACGCATATGGGATAGAAGGCTTTCACCAAAGTGCCTCAGAGGAGCAAAAGGGAGACGTTCATCATTTACTACTGTGCTGCCAGGTATTTCTCCCTCTGGTTCGTTGTGCTCTGGTGCGGCCAGGATGGTAAAACTGTCATCAGTAGGTGCCTGACCAGTGCGCTGGATCTGGCTTCCCAGGATTTCGTTGATGAAGGTCGATTTCCCAGATGAGTAGTTGCCGATTATAAGGACCACTGGCTTCCATTTAAGGGGAGTAAGCAGATCCTTGATGTCCAGGCCGTAACGCTCAAAAAGTGGCCCCATCTTGTTCCGCAGTAGTTGTTCAAGCTCTTTTGTCAGGGTCTCAGCGGCCTTTCCTGTTTCCATACAGAACTCCTCACAGGCACTTGCATTCCTGATACAAGGGCAATTCTATAGTCAAGTTGGTTGCAATATAGGACCTTATCATAGCAATTAACAGCACAGTCACCAATAGTATCGTTGAAAAGTCTTTAGGCATCCAAAATGTAGCCCATCAATTGGCCTGAGGCTATAGATTTTTAGATAAGATGATGAATAATGATTTTTCCGGTTTTTGCGTACCGGCTTTTAATGAACTATTCCGAAGCAAACTGCAGGGTATAATTAGATGTCTCGGAATTTCTACAACGCATTGAATTTACAGGGGGTGGTTGAGGTAAGTATTCCAAGATGTATTAGGCCTTT
The DNA here is from genome assembly GCA_030618205.1 of Deltaproteobacteria bacterium. The sequence goes on from JAUXDR010000233.1 coordinate 1,654, forward strand.
CCGCAGCAGGACCCCGGCCCTGAACAGTTTGGGGCATCTCCGGGACTGAAGCCACAGCAGGCCGTATCATTCGGGCCGGGAAGTCTTGAGCCATGGGAGCCGGTAAAGGATGAGCTTGAGGATATCAATTTTGTGAGATCTTCAGATCCGCAGGACGGACACTTTACCTCAAGTTGATTGGGAAATACCAACATCTCGTTAACCTTTCCACAGGCTTCACATCTGTATTCATAGATCGGCATAGCACTTACCTTACTAGAGAAATGTTGAATGTTGAAATTAGAAAATGGAAATTGGAAATTTGGCCTTCATGCTTTTGTTTCGTCTTTCCCAAATTTCTACTTTCCAATTTCTAATTTCAAGCCGTCAACGGCTGTCTTTAATGTTGACACTGATGGCCTTCCTCGCCATGTCCTGGACATGTGGAGCCTGTTATACCTTTGAGGCGGTTGGCAAGGAAGTCCTCCATCAGTCGCGCAGGGTCAGCGGTGGTTACACCTGCAATGACTTGTACCCCGGCAGCCTCTATTATTTCCACGGCCCTGCCTCCAATTCCTCCACATATCAAATGTGTAGCTCCCAATTCGTGAAGCCATTGCGGCAGTGAGCCCGGCTCATGGGGAGGAGGTACAAGGAGTTGGGTCTTGGCGATATTTCCATTCTCAACATCTATTATGGCGAATTGGGCCGCATGGCCGAAATGGCTGCTCAGCATCCCGTTTTCAATTGGTATTGCAATTTTCATGTGTTCGATTCCTCTTTCTTTTCCTTATTCTCTTCAGCTAGGGCCTGTGTG
>JAUXDR010000260.1 GCA_030618205.1 Deltaproteobacteria bacterium
CACAATTAAACATTGCCTCTGTAATCACCAAACGGTTTCTCCCCGCAAAAGGCTTGCATAGGTCTCACGCTTTCTGATTACCTTGAAGTGATCGTCCTTTACCATGACTTCTGAGACCCTTGGCCTTGAGTTGTAGTTGGAAGACATGGTAAAACCGTAAGCCCCGGCGCTCATGACCGCGAGCAAACTACCTTGATTAAGGTCCGGCATGGGCCTTTCCTTGGCGAGAAAGTCCCCTGTCTCACATATAGGCCCCACTACGTCTGCTGGATGTAAATGCCTGTCGGTCTCTATTACAGGCAGTATCTCGTGGTATGCCTCGTAAAGACTGGGACGGGCAAGGTCATTCATGGCGGCATCAACGATATAAAACCGCTTTTCCGCAGTATCCTTGGTGTATAGTATCTTTGTCACCAAAATGCCGGCGTTGCCGACAATGGACCTTCCGGGTTCTATAATCAGGCAGTGAGGAAAATCCTTGACCTCAGACAGGAGTGACTTTGCGTAAGCGTCAGGCTCAGGTGGAATTTCGTCCCGGTATCTTATGCCAAGGCCGCCACCCACATCTATGAACTTGAGTCTTATTCCAAAGCCCTCAAGCTCCTGCAGCAGAGACTTAATTCTCCCTATTGCGTCCACAAATGGCTCAACTCGGATTAGCTGAGAGCCTATGTGGCAGCCTATCCCCACTACATCAAGCTCATCTCTGTCTGATGCAACCTTATAAGCCTCCAGGGCCTGGGACATGGGCAGGCCGAACTTGTTTTTCTTAAGACCAGTGGAAATATATGGATGGGTATTTGCATCCACGTCAGGGTTTACCCTGAAAGAGACCCTGATACGGCACTTAAGTCGCCGCGCCTGTCTGGAGATGGCATCCAGCTCTTCCATAGACTCCACATTAAACATGAGGATATCCGCCTTTGCGGCCTCGCGGATCTCCTTTTCGGTCTTGCCGACACCGGAGTAAACGATCCTGTCTGCCGGGATTCCCGCTTTGAGTGCCCGGTAAAGCTCCCCTCCTGAGACAATGTCAGCGCCGGCCCCTAATTTCCCCAGGAGATTTAATACAGCCAGGTTGCTGTTTGCCTTGACAGCAAAACATATCAAGTGCGGATGCCCTGAAAAGGCCCTATCAAAGACATTGAAGTGACGGGTCAGTGTGGCCGAGCTGTACAGATAGAAAGGAGTCTTTACCTTACCGGCTATCTCCTTTACCGGTATGTTCTCGCAGTATAGTTCTCTGTCTTTATAATTGAAGTGATTCATTGTTTATAAGGTTTTTCTTTGACAACCTCCACCTCTGCAATATCAGACAAAGGGCTTTCGTTCGGCGGGTCCGCCTTGTCCACTGCAGTCACCCAATACGAATATAGTCCGCCGGGCAAGATAGCCCGGTCCAGAAACCTGGATACAGGTAAGGGCTTGTTATTCAGTTTGTCTATTAGTTCATCCGGTCCTTTTCTGTATACAATATAGCCTGAAATGTCAGACTCTGTTTCTTCCTGCCAGGAGAGTTCAACTCCATCGGCAGACCGAACAGCAACCAGGCCCACAGGTGCTGCAGGCGGAATAATATCTGTCGGCTGCACTGTGGTTTCAGGCGTATGGAGTCCCTCAATCTCAGTGCCGTGATATGGTAGAACTGCCGCCACCCTGTATTGATAACGGGCCCCCTTTTTTGCCGAGAGATCAAGATAGCCTGTGGAATCCACTAAACCAGGGAGGGTCTTCCATTTATCCGTCCCTGTTCTGGCCCGGTAGATCCTGTATAAAAGTCCTTTGTCCACAGGCCTGCCATCTGTCCATTTTGAGGGTGCCTGCCAGGAGAGATAAATCCCGTCTTTGGTTAACTGAACCATGAACCCTGAAGGCGCAGATGGCAAAACGTGCCAGGCCAGAGAGACCTGATTTGACGTATCGCTGACATTCAGCCAGCCCTTTACAGTGCAAACCTTGTATATATATTGCGTGCTGGAACGCACGGTTCGGTCTTCATAGACCATCTTCCTTGCTTTTTCCGGTTTTGCATCAAAGGGGACCTCAATAAGCTGCCCAAAAGGCGGCGGGCACCCCTCACAATACTCCTCAAGCGGTATCTCTGCCTTCAACAGCCTAAAGCCCTTGATCCTGACAAGGGGGCTGCCGTCT
>JAUXDR010000119.1 GCA_030618205.1 Deltaproteobacteria bacterium
AAATCAGCAATGTCATATCCGGAAAAGAAAACCTGCCCGCTCGTAGGAGATTCAAGACCCAAGGCTATCTTAGCCAGTGTGGATTTACCGCAGCCGCTCTCTCCCACAAGTCCTAAAATCTCACCTTCCTTAACAGATAGATTAACCATGTCCAAAGCCTTAATCCTGTATGAACCTGAGGCAAAAAAGCTATGCCGTACGGAATAGTCCTTGCTGACGGCCTTGAACTCACAGATTGGATCTTTCATATAGGATGATTATGCCGCAAGGTCTTGCTTATCGTTTGGATCATTTGCCTTTTTGGGGATAGTTCCACGCATTGTGATCTATCCGAGATATTTGTAAAATGTGCAAATTGTTTCGAACGTTTGGAAAATCCGGCCCAATGTATCCGGCAATATCCCGTAGGGGCAGGCCCCCGTGCCTGCCCTGACAATATGCAACCACAGGGAAAAGGGCAACCACAGGGTGCCCCTACGTTATTTGAAAACGAATTGCATCACATACGGGAATACATCATCAACAACCCGTCCAAATGTATTCGGCAGTATCCTGTAGGGGCGATCCTTGCGATCGCCCGAATTAGGGCGAATACAAGATTCGCCCCTACGTAAGGCAAATATGCCGTCATTATAACCTTTGAACTTTGAACCCTGAACCTTGAACCAATCACTTTAGGTAAAATTGACCCGAGCACTTCAGTTCAGGCGGCAATCTTCCGATTGATACTGTAGGCCTGATGATACAATAGATTTTTTGGTTGCATGTATTCAGTAAAATCTGCAGTCAAGAAAGGAGAAAGAGAGTGTCTGGAACTGAACAAAGAGCAAGCGTCCGTGTCCCTGTCCGATTTAAAGTGGACTATTCTCACGAGGGCAATTATCTCATTTCATACAGCAAGAACATCTCTGCCGAAGGGGTGTTTGTCTGCACAGATAAACCCGTTCCTGTTGGGACCCATCTTAAATTGTTATTCTCCATTGAAGGCCTCCACGAGGTAGTAGTAACCGCAAAGGTTGCATGGGTAAACCTTCAAGGGGGAAAGGGGGATACCGGACTGGGTTTAGAGTTTGTTGATCCACTAGATTTCCTAAAAGAAGCCATTCTGCAGATAGTCAATCGCATAGCAGTTGTTGAACCACAGAACCGGTAATTGATTTTTCCAGGACTTCCGGTTTATCCCAGACTGTTATATTGCTTCTGTGGTCAGCGATAAAAAGGCCGTCCAGCCCGGTCCTGTTAAAGGTCCTAATAGCGTCTTCGGGTGAACAGACTATCGGTTCATGAAGATTCTCATTCCATTTCTTCTTTGTAGGCGTTCACAGGTTCAGGGTTACCTCTCGGGCCGACTGCTATGCCTCAATATACTCAAATTTAGCGGGGTATGACATATGCTACCCTCGTTCTATTTAGATTTTCGTTAACCTCTGACCTCTGACCCCTTGCCCCTTAATCCGTGAAGGTTGCCGGCTTACTGATTCCATGCTCTGGCTTAATTGGCTCAGGCAACAACTCCCAAGGCTGAATCTTTACCCAATATACTCTTTTTCAGTTCAACTCTTGTCTTTGGCAGACTGGCCGGATATTTGTTCTGGAGGAACTCTAATAGCTTCTCGCGCACCAGACAGCGAAGGTCCCAGGCCTTTGACGAATCAGCCGCACTAACCAGGGCCCTCACTTCAACAGTCTGTTGAGTTGCATCAGTAACCTGTACACCACACACCTTCCCATCCCATAGGTCAGAGCCCTTGACTATCTTTTGCAGCTCTTCCCTGATAACTCGGACCGGAACAGTATAGTCCATATATAAAAACACTGTGCCCAATATGTCGGCAGAAACTCTGGTCCAGTTCTGGAAGGGGCGCTCAATAAAATAAGTGATAGGCAATACCAGGCGCCGCAGGTCCCAGATCCTGACCACTACATATGTAAGAGTGATCTCCTCGATCCAGCCCCATTCATTCTCTACGATTACTACATCATCCAGCCTAATCGGCTGTGTAATGGCAATCTGGATCCCTGCAAAAAGGGTAGCTATACTTTTTTGGGCTGCAAAGCCTGCAATTATTCCTATAACACCAGCAGAAGCCATTATACTGACACCCAACTGCCGTATCTTCTCAAAAGTCATGAATAAAGAAGAAACACCTATTATAAGGAAAATAACGATGATCACCTGCTCAATCACCCGGAATTGAGTATAAATCTTACGGGCAGCCAGGTTATCCTTTTGGTCTACATCAAACCTGGAAAGTATTATCTCTTTGATCACTGCAACAGTTCTTATGGCCATCCAGGTAAGTGTAGCTATAAAAGCAATGCCCAAAACATGCCTGAAAGCACCTGCCAGATCATCAGGAATACTCAAAGCCGGAGCAAAAAGCATGACACATAAAACCGGGAAGAGGAATTTCGAAGGCCGCTTGAGGTATTTAACCACTGCCTCACTGAAAATATCATCCGACCTCCGGCTCCAACGGGCCAGGAACCTAAACAGTAATACACTTACAACAAGACCAATAGCTACCACGCTAATAATTACGACTAACAAATGGGCAAGCGGACTAACATCCCTGAGCCCACTCAGAAGATCCAGGACATACATTTCTCTCTCCTTAAAATTTATTTCTACTTATAACAGGCTCTTGCAAAATGCGTTAAGTAAACGATTTTTGAGTTTATTGAAGGGCCAAAAAGGAGAAAACAGCCCATCCTTTGTTATATCGTCAGAAATCAGAAAACTGAAGTTTCACTGAAATTATGCATTGTAGATTCAAGCAACCATGAATGCTATGTTCATGACGTTTCACCACAACTTTTATTCAAATAAATTTAGCTAATTCATTATGATTTCTTTTCTCTTGCACTTTGTGCATGATCAATATCGAATCGGATAAGTGGAGGTACTATTTAATCGGTCGCGAATCTGCGAGGATGGTATTGAGCTTTAGACCAGCAATCCTGCTGAAATGACGCAGATTGCCGGTTACAAGCTCCAAGCCATGGTTCAGGGCAGTGGCAGCAATCTGAATGTCTGCATCAGGAAGGACTGCCCCGGTTTTTTCAAGGTGGGCACGGATTCTCCCGAGTATTTTGGCAGTTCCAATATCATAGGGGAGGACGGTGACAGCGGGAAGTACGCGTTGCTCTATATTAGAAAGATGGCGTTCACTGGCCTGGGAACGGTAGGCGCCTTGATATAATTCGCCGATCACAACCGCGCTGGTGAATTGCTCCTCACGAGAGATGGCCATAATCCACTTGATATAAGCCGTTGCGGGACGAAGGCGCAATAGTTCTGAAATTGCGTCTGTATCAAACAGAAAGGCCATCGTCAGTGTTCCAAATCCGGCACGTCACGTTGTCCAATTCGAAGAGATTCGTCCAAGATTTTGACCAGCTCCTCGGAGCCTTCCCAGCCGCCTGCAATACTGACAAGTCCGCTTCCCGGACCTGCTTTTCTCAGACGTTCAAGGTGTTCCAACTCATTGGGGCGGACAAGAGCGGTGACAGGTTTGCCATGCCGGGTAATGAGTATGGACGGGCCTGTTTCTACTTGCCGGATACATTTTGAAAATTTAGCTTTTGCTTCAGCCACTGGCACGCTCTTGTTCATGGTCAACCTCCATTTATGACCACTATGACCAAAATGTCAAGTGTTTGAATTGTAATCAGGTTGTTGGGCAGTTTTCTAGTGTGATGGCCCTGAGCATCTCGCTTACATGGCCCTGGATCTCTCTCCAAACTAGACTGAAGAATACATTAACCGCAGATCACGTTAAGGGTCACCGGCGCCAAACATGCGGGGCAACAAACCTTGAAATGAGCCGCTTTCCTGAAATAGGCACATAAGTTATATATGCCTAACTTATATGGCTCGAATACGTTTTCGCTATGCCTTTAGTTTAACGTAGTCTTTTTGCAGTGCAATCAATTATTCTTTTGTGTCTCCAAGTATTACCTTAAAAATTTGGAATTTATATGGTTTGTTATTTGTGCTGTAATATTGACAAATATCATCAAAACGTGCATGAAAACGATTGTTTACCACATAACACATTATTCTATCTTTGGCAGGTCTTAGATCTGAATTATCATTTAAAATTTTTAATATTTTGTCAGTATAGCATGCAAAGTAGAGTGCATAGTCTAATATTTGAGACATTACTTCCAACTTTGGATCATCTAGTTTTAATTCAATAACTGATAAATATCCCCAACGATTGAGGGTTACAATATCAACAAACTCAGTAGGTGTAAGCTGATTGCGTATAGAAATACTGTTCAGGAATGCACCTGTTGGAAATTCCCTTAAGACCCCGTATTGTTTTTTCTTCAATTGAAAAAAATGCTCTCCTAATATTGCAAGCCTATCGTT
>JAUXDR010000148.1 GCA_030618205.1 Deltaproteobacteria bacterium
TGAAGACAGGTTATTAGGAAAAGAAAATGGAAACGATGCATAGCCAACTCCGAATACAAGAGATATCGGCCCTGTTGCCTCACAGGTATCCTTTTCTGCTGGTTGACCGTGTTTTGAGCATTGAACCTGGTATAGGCATCAAGACACTCAAGAACGTTACAATAAATGAGCCTTTCTTTCAGGGTCACTTTCCCGAAGAGCCTATTATGCCCGGTGTCCTTATTCTGGAGGCCATGGCCCAGACAGGGATTATTTTTGCCAAGAATACAGATCCGGAGGGCCTTGAGGGTAAGCTGATGGTGTTTGCAGGGATGGACGATGTACGATTCAGAAAACCGGTGGTCCCTGGCGACCAGTTGATTATGGAACTAAAACTCATAAAACGTAAATCGATTATATGGAAGATGGAAGGTACGGCATCTGTCGATGATAAGGTTGTTGCAGAGGCCATGCTTATAGCAGCCGCTTACTAAATTAGCCGCTTGCGGCGGGACCCTGAAAAATGGAAATTCCTATACTATTAAATTGTAGTGCTTGGACAATCTGATGCTCATCGAGAGAAATATACACCCAACAGCCATAATTTCCCCGGATTCAGAAATTGCAAAAGGAGTTAAGATAGGGCCCTATGCGGTTGTCGGGCCTGAAGTCGAGATAGGGCCGGAGACGGAAATAGGCCCCCATACTGTAATTGAGGGCCATACCCGGCTTGGAGAAAAGATAAAGGTTTTCCAGTTTGCATCTGTTGGAGCTCCTCCTCAGGATCTGAAGTACGCCGGCGAGCCCACAAGGGTTGAGATAGGCGACCAGACTATAATCAGGGAATTCGTCACAGTCCACCGCGGGACTCAAGGTGGAGGCGGTATTACAAGAGTCGGGAAGCAGTGCCTGCTTATGGCTTATTGTCATGTGGCCCATGACTGCCAGGTTGGGGACAATGTGATCATGGCAAACGGGGTCACTCTCGGGGGACATGTGGCAATAGGAGAGTACGTGATCATCGGCGGGCTGTCAGCTATCCATCAGTTCTGCCGAATCGGTGCCCATGCCTTTCTGGGCGGCATGTCAGGTGTAAATAAGGATTTACCTCCTTATGTGAAGTACTGGGGCCAAAGGGATCATCTTTATGGCCTAAACCTGGTAGGGCTGAGACGGCAAGGGCTTTCGAGAGAAGTTATTGACGCCTTGAAAGAGGCTTATCGAGTGATTTTTCAAGGAAGTGATACAGTGGGAGATGCCCTTGATATAGTGGAATCCCGCTTTGGGGCCATACCCGAGGTAAAGAGATTTACCGAGTTTATCAGGTCTTCCAAAAGGGGCGTGCCCATGGCCTCCAATGGAGAAGAGGAACCTTAATGCAGGACCATCCTTTGGGGCTCGTGGCAGGGGGAGGGCAGTTTCCTCTGCTGTGCGCCAGGGCAGCCAGAAGACAGGGCCGCGAAATAGTAGCAGTAGCTCACAAGGGGGAGACAGATCCCTTGCTTTCAGAGGAAGTGGATCAAATTGAATGGGTTTACCTGGGGCAGTTAGGCAAACTCATAAAGACACTTAAAAAAGCAGGGGCATCAGAGGCCATATTTGCAGGTTCTATAACAAAAACGAAGATATTTAAGGACGTCCGCCCTGATCTCAGGGCAATAAACCTATGGCGACGCCTGGACAACAGGCTGGATGACGGAATATTGAGGTCCATTGCTGCGGAGCTTGAGCAAGAAGGCATCCGGATTCTTTCTTCCACCGTTCTCTTAAAGGAACTACTCGTCCCTTCCGGTGTATTGACCCGTTGCAAGCCCTCAAAGAGCCAGTGGGAGGATATTCATTTCGGCTGGGAACTCGCAAGGGAGATAGGGCGTCTTGACATAGGCCAGTGCCTGGTAGTCAAGGATCGCGCTGTGCTGGCTGTCGAGGCAATTGAAGGAACAGATCAGACCATCCGGCGGGGCGGGCAACTGGGTGGGCCGGGTGCGGTGGTAATAAAGGTCTGTAAACCCACACAGGATACCAGGTTTGACCTTCCTTCCGTGGGAGTTGGAACCATTGAGCAGATAATCCGGGTCAAGGCATCAGTCCTGGCTGTGGAGGCCGGCCGCACCCTGTTTTTTGACAGGGATTCTACCATTGATCTGGCTAACAGGTCGTCAATAGCCGTGGTTGGCATTGACGGAGATCATTCCAGGTGAATAGACTGAAGGTAGAAGGCTAATAGGGACAAATCATGCGTGATCATACAAAACTGCGGGCATTTGAGTTGGCTGGCGAGATTGCAGTATTAGTTTAGAGGATTTATCTCTGTTCGATTGTTGTGAAATGGTTGAAATCCTTCAGCCTTCAGCCTTCAACCTGAATAGTTACACGGAGAAACACATTGATTCGGACAGCAGTCATAGGAGTGGGATATCTGGGGCGGTTTCATGCCCAAAAGTACGCGCAGATGGAGGGAGTAGACCTCGTTGGAGTAGTGGACGTATCTCCTGAGCGTGCACAGGACGTGGCCAAAGAGGTGGAGACCAAGGCCTACACCGATATCCATGAGATCATGGGAAAGATCGATGCGGCATCAGTGGTTGTCCCCACTATTCATCATCACGAAGTTGCCAAGATACTATTTTCACGTGGTATACACTGTATGCTTGAGAAACCTATTTCTACCACTGTGGAGGAGGCGGATGAGCTCATCAGCTTGGCAAAGGCGCAAGGCCTGATACTCCAGGTGGGGCATTTGGAACGATTTAATCCTGCCATAAAGGTGCTTGAGGCAAAGGTGACGCATCCCCTCTTTATAGAGGCCCACAGGCTGAGCGGCTTTAAGGACAGGGCTACTGACGTGGATGTAGTCCTGGATCTGATGATTCACGATCTGGAAATAATACTGGCCCTGGTGCACTCACCTCTTAAAGAAATAAGGGCAGTGGGTGTGCCGGTACTCACCCCAAAAGTGGATATTGCAAACACAAGGCTTATTTTCGAGAATGGATGTACTGCGAATCTTACGGCAAGCCGGATTTCTCTCCAAGATATGCGCAGAATCAGGGTATTTCAGCCAGGTGCCTATATCTCTGCGGATTGCGCAGAGCGCAAGAGTCTTGTTGTAACCAGAGACTTAAGCGCAGGCCCGATGGCCGCCATCAGACCTGAATTCAAGACCCACGAGGGAACAGACATGCTCTATGACGAACTTGAATCATTCGTAAGGGCGGTGCAGGGCCTTGAAAAACCAAAGGTTACGGGAGAGGCCGGCAGGAGTGCGCTGAAGCTCGCCCTGGATATAAATGCCCGGATTATGCAAGGGCTCAACACCTCAGATCTAGGCAGCATTATCTAGGAAGCAGCAATGATTCCGCTGAAAAAACCCAATCTGCGGCGCACAATAAATGTTGAATTTTGAATGCTGAATGTTGAATTAAGGTAAAGGTATATGTTTCTTAAATCTTCTTCCACAATTCAGCATTCAGCACTGTCTATAATTTGAGCGGAATCATGTTTCAGGCTTTTTTTGCAGTATAATCAGCAATGAGGAATTAGTGGGTGCAGGTATTTGTCATAGCCGGAGAGGCCTCTGGCGACCTTCATGGTTCAAACCTTATCCGTGCCCTTAAGTCCAGACTGCCCCAGGCAAAATTTGTAGGCATTGGCGGTCCAAAAATGGAGGGGGCAGGGCTGGAGTTACTGTTTCCAAGCTCTGATCTCGCGGTGGTAGGGGTGGTGGAGGTCATCGGTCATATCAGGCCGATTTTAAAGGCCTTTGGCCGTACCACAGCATGGCT
>JAUXDR010000241.1 GCA_030618205.1 Deltaproteobacteria bacterium
CGCGATGAGGTCTTAAACATCATGCATCGCCTTCACATTAAAGAAGTCTCCGGGCATTTTATGGAGGAATGGCACCAGAAACTCCACAACAACACCACTCCTGACGATGTTGTCATCTGTGAGGCCTATCTGGGGTTCTTAAAAAACAACGGCAATCTGGATTTTTTCTATAAGATACTCGAAGCAGGGGGGATTACAAAAGAAAGGCTTGAGAGCTTCGAGCGCCCAATCATATCTCACCCTGATTTTGTTCCATCTATAAAAGACCCGTTGATTCATGACTTGGAGCATTTCCTTGGGATTCTCAAGGCCGTTCATTCCGGTACTGATCTCGGCACAGCTATCTACGCTGCCAGACATCTATTTGATTCGGAAATGCACGGCCTGATGGACTTCATATGGACGCATCGTGACAATATGGATGCCTGCATGCTTATTGAAAAGATTACTGGGTCGCGCCGCCGCCTTAAAACACAAATGCAAGGCAATTCAAATGTTGTACGCGACCTGCTCTTCCTCGATCTGGCTTTGGAGAATTTCCTGCGCGTTGTGGTGGAGCGGAGTCTTCATTTGCATCTCAGCGCTGATCAACTGGTGGAATTGATCGCAATGGTGCTGGAAAATCTCCTCATTTCAAACGGCAATGACGAGCTTACACACTGTCTCCACCAGTGGGAGCACGTCAGGAGGATGCCCCATTCCGGAAAAGATTGGGCCCTCCAATCCAGGGCCGTACTCGATCGTCTCTCACGTGCCTTGGGCGCCGCAATCGACCACTATTACCAAGTCCTTCAGCCCAAGGCCGAATTTCTCGGTGCGGCCTTTCACGCCGACTCATGGGCTATTTCCCTCTTTAGTGAGGAAGTGGTGCGAGGAAAATCTGTCTTCGCCCTGTCGATGCTTTTGCGTCAAATAGATCCAATATTGCGCAGAGATGCCCATCTCGGCAACTGGCAGGTGATCAGCCCGGGACAAGGCACGGGACAAGTGGAGGTTGTCTCCGACTTAAGGTCTGTTCAGGGCAAAAGCTTTGCTCGACCCACAGTCATTATTGCCGACAAGATCGCAGGAGAGGAGGAGATCCCAAAAGATGTGATTGCTGTCATTACACCGGATTTGACTGATATAGTATCCCATGTTGCAATCCGTGCCAGAAATGCCCATGTGCTCTTTGCCACTTGCTACGACCCTGACATAATCGGACGCCTGAAGTTACTCAGTGGACACCTTCTCAGCTTAAACGTAAATGCAGCCGGTGATGTAATATTCAAAGAAGGTCCCGGAGAGCCGGGCATTGCTTCGCAGCGTGTCCTGCCGGTCCCACGGATATCCCGGCCTTGCTTCACTGCTTATGCCGTATCATCAAGTAAGTTCAATCAGAAAAATGTTGGGGGCAAATCCAACAACCTGAGGCACTTGCAGGGCAAGTTGCCGGAATGGATAGGTCTTCCCAATTCAGTGGCCATGCCGTTCGGGGTCTTTGAAAAGGTGCTTGCCGAGAAAAACAACAAGGAAATTGCCGGGCATTATAATGAACTGATACTGCGAATAGATAAAAATGCCGAAAAGGTGGATGTAGAGGTGCTGAGTGAACTCCGTAAGACCATTCTGGGTCTTAAGGCACCGGATGAGCTGGTCTCTGAGCTTCATGGGGTGATGGATGAGGCAGGGCTTCCGTGGCCCTCAAACTGGGAAGTTGCCTGGACATGTGTCAAGGGCGTATGGGGCTCTAAATGGAACGAGAGGGCATATTTGAGCCGCAGGACAAGAGGGATCCCCCATGCGGATCTCTTCATGGCAGTGCTCATTCAAGAGGTGGTCGAGGCTGATTACAGTTTTGTGATCCATACCGTCAACCCCTCTACAGGCGACAGGGATGAGATCTATGCCGAGGTGGTCCCGGGCCTTGGAGAGACATTGGTCGGCAATTATCCCGGAAAGGCCCTCAGCTTCACCTGCGGGAAGGGAAAAGATGAACCGCAGATTCTGGCTTTCCCGAGCAAGAGCGTTGCCCTTTTCGGCAGCGGTCTGATCTTCCGTTCGGATTCCAATGGGGAAGATCTGGCTGGTTATGCCGGTGCCGGCCTATACGACAGCATAATGTTGGAGCCGTCAGTCAAGGTTTCCCTGGATTACACACGCGAATTGCTCATGCAGAACGAGAATTTTAGAAAGGATTTTTTAATCACTGTAGCCAATATCGGCGCAGTTATTGAGAAAGCCATGGGCTCTCCGCAGGATATTGAAGGCGCTTACTCGAAAGGTCAATATTACGTTGTACAGACCCGCCCCCAGGTTGGGATTGAGTGAGTGATAGGAAATCGTTTCAGGGATTGGAGAGATACTTTGTCTTTTTTACTCGGCTGACAATTTCCGACAATTGAGATCGTAAATTGTCCC
>JAUXDR010000256.1 GCA_030618205.1 Deltaproteobacteria bacterium
AGACTTGCTATCTTCAGGTTGAGTTACTCGAATGGTGGCCAGCGGTTTCTTAATATAACCAATTATCTCACTATCATCAGGGTCGAGAACCGGGGCCCCTTTGCCATATACCTCAAAAAGATCCCCTGCATTGACACCATGGACCTTCCCCTTGTCCAGTATCAAGGAATATCCGGAAACTCCAGCAACTGTAGCGGATAGCGGAGCGAAGTCTTTCAGCAGTTGATCGTATGAACATATGGGATATGACTTTGAATAACATGGAACAGCCTGCAAAAAGACACAACAAATTAAAAGCCAGACGATTATCGCAAACTGAAGGGTTTCACCAATATGATTTGACACAGCAGAATCCATTGGACTCAATAAAAAAAGCCCTCACCTTTAAGTAAGGGCTTATCAGTCAGTCTAGCTCGCCTTACGGCGAAAGGATTAAAGACCTAGACACAACCAGTCGGCTTTGGAAGGCCAGCCATCTTACAGGCTCCCTTACCAGGGCCGGACGGGAATAGTTCATAGACTTTCTTTAAGGGAAAACCGGTTGCCTTCGAGAGGATACGTACCATGGGTGCAATACCGTTCTTCTTGAAGTATTCCTGAAGTACATTTACAAGCGCCCAGTGTTCTTCGGTTATTTCCTCAATACCCTCTGTTGATTTCACATAGTCCATCCAATTACGGTCCCATGCATCGATTCCCCCCAAAAGAAAACCGTCTTCGTCAATGTCGTATGTCGTTCCTCCAAATTCAAGATCTGCCATATCGTCCTCCTTAAAGAATTAGTTTGCATGATTATGATTACAAGCAGCAAGGCATCTCCATGCTTTGAAATAGTGAATGCATACTATAACATAAATTTTTTGTCAAGAAAACCAGACTCCTCTACCAAAAATTTTTTATACTATATCTTCCCTTGATTAGAGATAGTTATGCCCAAAAATATGCTTGAGCATTTCCCAGATATAAATAAATCCATTTAGTTCGTAGTTCGTGGTCCATAGTTCATGGTTCGTGGTTGCTGAATACCTGTTTTCCTATGAGCTTAGATTTTCGGCGAACCCTGAACCCCTGAACCCTGAACCTTTGAACCCCTGAACGATTACATTAATCCTAAGAGACAGCCTGAAGTTCCTGCATCTTATCTCTGGCCCAACTGAGGTCCGGATCTAACTCAAGGGCCATCTCATACCACCTGATTGCCGCATCCTTCATGCCCAATTTTTGGAGGTTGCTGGCTATATTGGCATAATCAATTGCAGATCCAGGATCGATGGATATCGCTTGCTCAAAGGCCTCTATGGCCTTGACGTGTTCTCCTGCACGATAAAAGCAGTATCCCAGAAGATTATGAATTTCCTTGAGCTCCGGATTCGAGTCCCTGGCACGCTCAAGCTCCTCTATTGCCTTGGTGAAATCCTCCAGTTCCTTATAGCACACCCCACGGTGGCAATAAATGCTTGCCACTTCCTCAGGGGCAGGATTGAGCAGAAATGCCCTGTTGTACCATTTAAGCGCTTCTGCATGATCCCCAAGCTGTTCATGTGCATGTCCGGTATAAAAGGCTGTATCGTACCGTTCCGAGTACAGATCGTCTATGGCGGTCAGGATAGAGAGTGCCTTTTGTGGGTGTTCTATCGAGTCAACCAGACGGGCACAGTGGAATGCCACATCAAGATTTCTGGTACGGTCCCTGAAGTGATTTCCAGGGATCACTGCATATGCTGCAGGAACAGCCAACTCAGGGTGTGTGATATCAACCAGATATGCCTTTAAACCGACATCTGTCAGGGCGTTGCACAGCCCTTCAACCTCGAGTCTGAAGTTTTCTGAGCTACAATTCGGCATGGATTCTACAGAGACTTGAACGGCTTTATCAAGCACATATGAGGCCTCATCCAGGCTCGAAAATTTAGGAAGTCCACTCTCTACATACTCACCTTCTCTATCGAAGTCTCCAGCCAGTTGTGCCACCTCTGTAAGTGCCCTTATTAGCGCCCGCTGAGGATCAGGAGCTGTCCCGGCAGTGTATACTATCTCGCTACTGGATGGAAAAGTTGATGGATCCCAGGCAATGGCTCCAACTGTCGGGATACCGAGATCAAGAGAAAAGTCTTTCAGCACCAGCTCTATATTCAGGCCCTGGAATTTTGTCAAAAGTTCTCTGGCAACAGGATCTTTGATGGTATTAAGTTCTATGGTCGGAGT
>JAUXDR010000128.1 GCA_030618205.1 Deltaproteobacteria bacterium
AATAAGGGCCAGCCACCACAGCAGGGGTTTCCAATAGGCTGCCAAGGCTGCCAGGTTGACCGTGGATTGAAACTCAGGTTGCCCGCTGTGCGCAAGAATCGGAGTAAAAGTAACAAACACGAGCTTGATAAATATCCCAAAGGCCCCTGCCTTCACCGCTGTAGCCATAAAACCGGTTATAATCGCAGGACTACCCTCATAGACATCCGGGGTCCACATATGGAAGGGTACAAGGGCCATTTTGAAGAACAACCCTGACATCAGCATAGCCATAGCAACAAGCACCCCCGGGTTCTCAAGAAGAGGACCTGTGGACAGCACCTGAGCGATCTTTGTGATATTAACAGTGCCGGTCAAGCCATACATCAGAGCAACCCCGAAGAGGAAGAACGCAGATCCAAAGCTCCCAAGAAGGAAATACTTAAGGGCCCCCTCCTGTGACTTCCTGTCGTTTTTCAGGAATGCGGCCAGGACATATACAGACAGGGACATCACCTCAAGAGCGATGAACATCATGAGCAGATCAACCGACTGTATCATGGCTATGGTGCCATAAACCGCAAATAAAAGCAGTATGAAATATTCTGATCTAACCAGTTTATTGTTCCGCAAATAGCCTATACTCATTAGGCTCGCGAATATACCTGCCATCAAGACTATGGCCGACACGAATATGGCAAACTTCTCTGTGGAGAAAACATCCACCAACACTATTTCATTTAGTGTCCACCCAGTACAAATCATATACTTCAATGCGACCAAAAAGCTCAGAGCAGTAAGCCAACCCATTGTTGCTACATGGTCCGGTTTCTCATCTGTTGAAAGCCAAAGATCAACAAAAATAAGCACTAGACCGGCAATAAGGAGGATTATCTGTCCACCAGCTACCTGCCATAGCTGACTCAGGCTAAAGGAAAAACCAAGGTCGCTCATATTCAATACTCCTTAGCCGCACTCACAGATAAAGGCGTCTTGTCAACAAAGGCATGATGCTCTACAACCGCACCCGGGGACGCTGGTGCAGAGATCTTGACCTGACTGATAAATTGATCCACTGAACTGTGCATCTTGCTCAGGAAGAAATTGGGAAACAGGCCTATCCAGAATACCAGCACAACCAGAGGCATGAGATAGGCCATTTCTCTGAGGTTCAAGTCCTTAAGTTTTTCGTTCTTGGGGTTTGAGATCCTACCGAAAAAGACCCTCTGATACATCCAGAACATATAAATTGCCCCAAGGACCACACCAGTAGCTGCCAATACAGCAGCGGCTTTGTTCACTTCAAAGACCCCTAACAGGATGAGAAATTCACCAATAAACCCGTTAGTAGTGGGAAATCCCACACTTGACAGGGTTATAAGGAAAAAGATAGCGGAATAAATAGGCATCGTCCTGCAAATCCCTCCGTATTCCGCAATCATACGGGTATGGCGTCTTTCATAGACTACACCCACCAAGAGGAACAAGGCGCCGGTTGAAATGCCGTGGTTGATCATCTGGAGGATCGACCCTTCCACGCCATGACGGTTCAAAACAAAAAGCCCGAGCATGCAGTAACCAAGGTGAGATACGGATGAATAAGCCACCAGTTTCTTAATATCCGGCTGAACCATGGCCACCATTGCCCCGTAAATAATGCCTATAATCGAAAGAACAATAATAAGCGGAGTAAAGAAGGCCGACCCATCAGGGAAAAGGGGCATTGCAAACCGGAAAAATCCATACGTGCCCATCTTCAGGAGAATGCCCGCCAGAATCACTGACCCGGCAGTTGGTGCTTCAACGTGGGCATCCGGCAACCATGTATGAAATGGAAACATCGGCACCTTGATTGCAAATGCCAGGGCAAAGGCACCAAAGAATAATATTTCATACGTCCTTGCCAGATTCGTATTGTATAGAGAGAGCAGGTTGAATGTCAGCTCACCGGTTTCCTGATGATGAAAGTAAACAAGGCCGATGATACACACCAGCATGAGGAAAGAACCGACTGCAGTAAACAGGAAAAATTTGATTGCAGCATAGATCCTTCGTTCTCCGCCCCATACACCTATGATTAGCCACATGGGAATGAGCATAATTTCCCAGAATACATAGAAGAGAAAGAGGTCCAGAGATACAAATGTCCCGAGCATTGCTGTCTCAAGGACCAGCATCGCAATCTGGAACTCCTTAACCCTTTTTGTAATAGCCGTCCAAGTGGAGAGGATCGTAAGCGGAGTAAGAAAGGTAGTCAAAAGTACAAGCCAGAATGCAAGACCATCCAAACCCATAAAATAGGTAATGCCATAGCTGGGGATCCATATATATTTCTCTAGGAATTGGAACCCTGCTACGTCCGGATCGAAATCAAAGTACAGTCTCAGCGAAACAATAAACACCAATGTGGATATTACCATTGATGCCCAGCGGATGGCATTCTTCCCTGATTCACTCCGCTGTGGGATAAAGAGAATAGCCAGCACTCCCAACAGAGGTAAGAAGGTTACATAGGTTAATATGGGAGCATTCATAATCTACCCTTCGATCCTTTTGTTTTATTACACTCCATAACTGCTCTTTCCAGGCCCTGTTCCATAAAATAAAATCCAGCCGTTTTTACACAACGAAAAACCAGAGCATTACAACAAGTCCAAGGACCATAAATGCCCCGTAGGTCTGCACATAACCATTATGGACCAGCCTTAACGCACCAGATCCCCTTTGTACCCACCACGCCTGTCCATTCGCTCCTATGTCGTCGATGATGAACGCATCCACGAACTTCCAGAAGAACATTGAGAGATAATAAAACGGAAGGACAACCACGTAGTAGTATATTTCATCAACAAAGTATTTGTTATAGACAAGCTTGTGATATATGGAATAGGTCTCTGCAAGCCTATCCGGAAGTACGTCAACACGACGGATATAGATATGATAAGCCAGGGAAATACCGCCAATGGCAACGGCCACCGAGCCGGCCATAAGGACCCACTCTACAACGGTGGAATGGTGTTGCACACCAGCGTAGGCAGCAATTATTTCATGTGAGTTAGCAAATACCGGCTCAAAGAAATTTTCCATGACATTGGGTACATGTCCAAAGAGGTTGCCGATTATATGCGGTATGCCTAACCATCCTCCAAATACTGCGCCAAAAGCAAGGATCATAAGGGGACCTGTCATGCTTAATGGCGATTCATGTATGTGATGGGCCTGTTCTTCAGTACCGCGGAATTTACCATGGAAGGTCATAAAAATAAGCCTGAACATGTAAAAGGCCGTTATTCCAGCGGCAAGAACGCCAATAAACCAGACTATCTTACCTACAACAGGATAATACGGAAACGTGAAGGCCTTCCACAGGATCTCGTCCTTACTGAAAAACCCTGCAAAAGGAGGAATACCTGCAATCGCTATGGTTGCAAAAAGCATAGTGATATATGTGATGGGTATCTTCTTCCAAAGGCCGCCCATACTCCTCATATCCTGATCTCCGCCCATGGCGTGAATTACAGAACCGGCGCAAAGGAACAAGCAGGCCTTGAAAAAGGCGTGGGTCATGAGATGAAATATGCCTGCCCCGTACGCAGCCACACTCACACCTATGAACATATATCCAAGCTGACTTACAGTAGAATATGCAAGGACCCTCTTGATATCGTTCTGCAGGATACCAATGGTTGCCGCAATAAATGCAGTGGCCGCGGACATTAATACCAAAACCAACAGCGCAGTAGGAGCAAGGGTGAAAAGAACATTGGTCCTTGCTACCATATAGACGCCGGCAGTCACCATTGTTGCAGCATGGATGAGTGCTGAAACCGGCGTCGGGCCGGCCATGGCATCCGGGAGCCAGACAAACAAGGGGATCTGTGCTGATTTTCCGGTTGCTCCGAGGAAAAGCAAAAGGCATATGGCTATCATTACCGGTGAGTTCATGGCCATTAAGCCATTCTCATACATGTGAGCTGCCTTTGGAAATACATCAAGATAAGACAGGGAACCAAAGGTAATGAAGATCAGGAACATGCCGAGGAGAAAGCCAAAGTCCCCAATCCGGTTAACAATAAAGGCCTTTTTACCCGCATCTGCATTCACGTTCTCTTTGTACCAGAAACCGATCAGCAGATAGGAGGCAAGACCTACGCCCTCCCAGCC
>JAUXDR010000254.1 GCA_030618205.1 Deltaproteobacteria bacterium
TCCATACAACCTCTCTTGCTTGCAACGGCAGGACTCTTTTTGAATAATGGAAATTCCTAAGCTATTAAATTACTATAGAATAATTTATGATTTTCGGTTGAATGTCAAATAGGTAATACGGATCATGCACTTGATTGTTATTGAAGATTTCGATAAGCAGAAATTGACTGACTTCCTCAACTTCCGTTTCGCGAGGATGATGTTTTTCGCGTTTTTTGACACTTCTTGACACCTGAGCCTTCAGTAAGGTAATCTTTTGCCCAAGCAGGTCACTGGATGGCCTACTTTTCCGAATCGCTCGAAAAGGCAATTTTTTATTACCTGATTTAGACCTGCCTGCCGCAGGCAGTGATTGGCCAAAAAAAGGATGTTTTAAAATTGTCTCAAAGCATAGGGCATACTGAGGGGGAGAGGGTATGATAGGCAAACAGATTAGGCTGGAAAGAATTATCAACCGGAATACCGGGAGGACAATAGTCGTCCCCATGGATCACGGCGTAAGCGTAGGGCCTATAAAAGGTGTGATTGATATGAAGACCACGATTGACAAAGTGGCGACAGGCGGCGCTAATGCTATCCTGATCCACAAGGGTATCGTGCGGGCAGGACATCGTGGAGGAGGAAAAGATGTCGGGATGATTGTGCATCTCTCCGCAAGCACATCGCTTACAAAAAGACCAAACAGGAAGACCCTGGTGTGCAGCGTGGAAGAGGCCATTAAACTGGGGGCTGATGGAGTATCCATTCATGTTAATATAGGGAGCAACAAGGAACGTGAAATGCTCCGGGATTTTGGCGCGATTTCCGAATCTGCCATGGAGTGGGGGATGCCGCTGCTTGCCATGGTCTATCCGAGGGGAGAAAAGATCAAAGATGAACATGACGTGACTGTGGTGAAACATGCAGCGAGGCTTGGGGCCGAACTGGGCGCTGATATTGTAAAAGTCAATTACACGGGTACACCTGATACATTCAGAAAAGTTGTGGAGGGGTGCCCGGTCCCTGTCGTGATCGCAGGCGGTCCGAAAATGGACTCGGACAGAGACGTTCTGACTATGGTAAAAGACGCCATTGATGTGGGCGGGGCAGGGGTTTCTATCGGGAGGAATGTCTTCCAGCACAAGGACCCTACAAAGATAGTGCAGGCCTTTGACTTGATTATTCATCAAAATGCATCGGTTGACGAGGCCATCGATCATTTGAGAGGAGAAGGATAATGAAAGAGGTCTGGGTAAAAGCTGTACCCTGGGACAAAAAGCTTGTTACAACTGCCCTGGAAAGCGGGGCGGATGCGGTTATGGTTCCCGAAAACTATACGGCCAAGGTAAAAGAACTCGGCATTATCCGCACTATCGCCAAAGATGGAGACCTGAAGCCTGGCCAGGATATAGTCGAATATAAGATCAAGAGCGGCAAAGATGAAAAAGAGATCGTAAAACTCACAAAGACCAAAAAAGTTATTGTGAAGACAACTGATTGGACGATTATACCGCTGGAAAACCTTATCGCGCAGACAGGCAATCTATACGCAGAGGCAAAAACTCTGGCCGAGGCAAAGGACTTTCTTTCCATACTCGAAAAAGGCGTGGATGGTATCTTGGTTACGACAAATGACATAAATGAACTAAAGAAGATTATTCGCGAAGTCAAGAGTTCCGGAGAAAGAATTCCCCTGGTTACGGCAAAGATCTTGGGCGCCAGGTCCCTCGATATGGGGGACAGGGTCTGCGTGGATAGCTGTACGTCAATGCATGTGGGAGAAGGTATGCTCATTGGGAACTCCAGTGCGGCCATGTTCTTAGTACATTCCGAAAGCATCGAAAACCCATATGTCGCTCCCCGTCCCTTTCGTGTAAACGCCGGCCCTGTGCATGCATACATCCGGGTGAGCGACGGCAAGACAAAATATCTGTCTGATCTCAAGGCTGGAAATGATGTCCTTATAGTCGACTTTAAAGGAAAGGCTACAAGGGCCGTTGTGGGAAGGTTGAAAATAGAAAAGCGGCCCCTTATGCTGGTAGAAGCGGAAGTCGATGGGAGTGTGATATCTACTATCCTCCAAAATGCGGAGACCATCCGCCTCACAAAACCTGATGGATCACCAATTTCGATAGTCAATCTGAAAAAGGGAGATGAGGTGCTTGTGGCTGTCGAAAAGGCTGGAAGACACTTTGGCATGAAGATCGACGAGACAATAGTGGAAAAGTGATAGTCCA
>JAUXDR010000130.1 GCA_030618205.1 Deltaproteobacteria bacterium
GAATCCGAAGTAATCTATCCTGGAACAGACCTGCGGATGTGTTATGAACTCGGGGTGGAAAAGGGGTAGACGAGGAAAAAGGTGTCGCTTATATTTCTCTTAAGTAAGGAGTTCTGAACTTGTCAACGTCCCCATGTTTTCTTTTCCATGCCATATTCTGAGGATATACAACGAATCTTTTCCCCTGATCTCATATCGCACTACATATTTCCCAAATATCAACTCCCTGATTTCTCCAGGCGTGTTTTCTACAGGGCGGCCTATTTTAGGCATGGCAACAAGTCCTTTGATAGCTCCTCGTAGTCTTTGAGATATCCGTTGAGCTGCTTCTGGATTGTGCTGAGCGATAAATTCCCTAAGCCGCACTAAATCATGCAATGCCGCTTTGGAAAACTGCAACTTCATTCCGGAGGCTCCAACTCATCATCTTTACCCCAACTGGCCAGCCAGGCCATAACCTCATCGCCGCCCACAACACGACCAACCTCGATATCTTCAAGGGCCTCCAAGGTTTCTTCCTGGCGACGAGCTAGCTCTGTTTCTTGATCTACGTATTCCTTCATGATTTGGCGCAATACATGACTGGCAGTTAATCCATGATTTGCAGCTAAAGATTCAAATGCAAGTTTCAATTCGGGAGGCACCCGTGTCCTGATTACTTCTGATGCCTTCATATACGTTCCCTCCTTTTCTGCGTGTAGCTACATTGTAGTTTGCAGAAGGGGAATCTGTCAAGGCTGGGCCAAATCTATGACATTATGTATAGGTGGATAGGGGATAGGGGATACGGAGTTAGTTTAATAGTTTGGTTTAAAGAAGCGGGAAGCTGTGAGGCGGTACCGGGAGTTCATTGAACCTAAATTGAGCGGTTAGCCTTTAGCAGTTAGCTATTAGTTTAATGATTATCGGTCTGCCGCCCTGACAAGCAGGATGTTCTGCTATTACAAATTTTCACCCGTTGGGTGTTATTTCTAATTAACGTAATAGCTTGCTTTTTCAAAGCTAAACGCTAATGGCTAACAGCTAATCGCTCAATTCAGATTAAAGGAAAGTGGCATACGATGAAAAAGAAAATCGGCACTTTGTTAGAGGAAGACTTGATTTTTGATGCAAAACGGCTTGCTCTCTCCCAAAAGCAGCCGTTTAGTAAAGTGCTGGAAGATGCGCTTAGGATGTATCTGCTCATAATGGAAAGAAAAACAGGATTAAAACGGAAAAATATCTCTCTAAGCTCACATGGCGCAATGAATATCTCACCGTCAGTTCTTAAATTTATAATGGAAGAAGAAGGTGTATATGAAACTTGATGAAATCAAGACAGATTCCGAGGTATTTATTGATGCTAATATTTTTATCTACCACTTTACTGGCGTAAGTGAGAAATGTGGTGATTTTCTGAATAGATGTGAGCAAGGTGATCTGAATGCCATAACCTCTGTAAATGTGATCCTGGAAGTGCTTCACCGCTTAATGATGGTTGAAGCTGTAAAGAAAAACCTGGTAAAACCACCTAATATTGTCAGAAAGCTCAACCAAGGCCCTGAAAAAATTAAAGGACTGAACGAGCATTTTGTAAACACACAAAAAATCAATGAAATGGGTATAGAAATCAGGCCTGTTACTTTCGAAACAGTTATTAAAAGTCAAATGGTTAGGATGGCATATGGGCTGATGGTAAACGATTCAGTTATTGTTGCCAGTATGCAAGAAGAAGGGCTTAAATTGTTGGCAACAAGTGATACAGGCTTTAAAAAGGTAGATGAGATACTTGTATATAGCCCCGAAGATGTTGATTTATAGTGATCTATGAACTACGGGACTGTTACTGAATGAACTTATAGATACTTTTAAACCTCTTTGAGTTCTTCAGTTCCTTTTCAATGCTAACGGCTAACCGCTAACGGCTAACCGCACAAGTCCATAATTTGTAATCATTGAACGGCTTTTCCCTTGGGCATGGATTCCGGTTCGGCGCGGACACCCGGCTTCACGCCTTCCCGGTCGACTGAAGTTACGACCAGCTCTCCGGCCTCAAGGCCCGACACCACCTCGGTAAACTGCCAGTTGGAAAGCCCCTGTTCGATTATTCGTTCCTCTATCAGCCCGTCAGCCCGTCTGCATACAAGCACCCTGTTTCCTTCCAAAATAGCCTCGGTCGGTATTCGAAGCACATCATCCCGCAAATCAAGGACAATCTCCACATCGGCGCTGTAACCCGGAAGCAGGTTTTTATTGCCCGGCAGGTCGGCAAAGACCGTCTCTACCTCAACTGTCCGGGCCTGTTTTTCCACCTCCAGCACATAAGGTGCGATGCGCTTGACCAGGCCCTTAAAATTCGTTTTTGGAAATGCATCCAAAGTGATGCGCGCCTCCATTCCGGTCCTGATGGACGTAGCATCCACTTCGTCTATAGGGGCGGAGACATAAAGGCAGCTTGTATCAATCAGATCCACAGCAGGCAGCGTAGCCACACCTGTAGGCGAGGGTGTGATAAACTCGCCCAGTTCGCCGTTCACCTCTGCAACAGTCCCTGCGAACGGTGCTCTAAGGATAGTATGGTCCAGCATCGCGCGGGCGAATTTAATGCGTGCGGCGCTCATCTTAATGCTTGCCCGGGCAGCTTCACAGTTCGCACGCCGAGCCTTGGCATTGGTGACGGCCTTATCGAAGTCCGCCTCCGAGACCAGATCCTTTTTGCGGAGCCTCACCAACCGGTCGGCATCGCGTTGCGCCTCTTCAGCCAGAAAGCAGGCCTCCTCTGCGCTGGCCCGTCTTGTTGCGCCTTCGCTCTCTGCCAGCTTCACCTCGGCCGCCAGATCCTCATTCCAGAGTACCAGTAGCACCTGGCCTGCTTCGACGCGATCACCCTCGTGCACCGAAAGTTCACGGATCTGTCCTCCAATGGCCGGTGCAAGCCGGGCCCGCCGGCAGGCCTTGACAGTGCCGGAGCGCGTATTGGCCACAGTCGCCTCGACGCGCCCACTATCCACGACCTGGACGACCACTGAAACCGGCTTGTCCCTCATGACATAGAAAAGGATCAATGCCACGACAACAGAAATGACAAGTACAATTACAATGCGGCGCAGTATAGGCTTCATGTTTCCCCAGGTTCTATTCAGGGTTGCCGGTATCTTGCCCATCCGGAAATCTCCGGCGGGCGGAGAATTGGCATTTAAAACAACTCTAATGTTATTTTTTTATCGGAAATTCGTCAAATTGAAACAAACTTATTTCTAGCCATTCCGATCATAATAGGAAATAAGTTAATCCGTACCTACCACCGTCACTGCCACCTTTCTGCTCCTTGGGCGGTTATCGTGATTAATCATCACTGCCTGCTGCCACGTCCCGAGGTATAGGTTCCCTTCACGAACAGGGATAACCAGAGATGGCCCCAGAAGAGCAGCCTGGACATGACTGTGGCCGTTTCCGTCATGCCAGGCCAGTTCATGCTTATATACCAGATCCGGAGGGGCAAGTCTGTTAATGGCATCTTTCAGGTCCTCGATTACCCCCGGTTCGTATTCGATTGTAGTTAAGGAACCGGTGGATCCGATTACAGTTGCATGCAAGCTCCCGTTTGACACCCTGCTTGAATTGACGACAGCCTGAAGTCTTCCTGTGATATCCGTAAGATCCGGTCCTGTTTCCATTGATATATTGATCTCATCACAATAAATGACAGGCATTAAAAAAACCCCTCCTTCCAGTATATGGCTCCAAGCCAAAAGCAGTTTACACTTTGTTCATCCTGTACTTTGGCAGTGAAATTAACATACCACAAAAGTCAAATTAACATGGTCTGAAGTTAGTACCGAGGTTGACAAAGCTAAATAGGTTCATCATAATGCTTGAAAAATTCAGCCGAGATAGCTCAGTCGGTAGAGCAGTGGACTGAAAATCCACGTGTCGATGGTTCGATTCCGTCTCTCGGCACCAATAAAAATAAAAGGTTAGCTCAAATCGGGTTAACCTTTTTTAATTTCTCCCACTATCTTGCCGCTGTTTCCGTGTTGAAGCTCGGAACAAACATTTAGGAAAGGCTTCTTGTTATTACCTCGCTGATATATTATCTTTGAAAAGCTTTTCACCTTGGCGCCCGTAGCTCAG
>JAUXDR010000001.1 GCA_030618205.1 Deltaproteobacteria bacterium
AATGAAGAATTTATTGCACCTTTGGGAATTACTCAGGGGCAACTATCTTCTGCAATGGGCGTCAGTCGTAGAACTGTAAATGAACTTTGCACTGGTAAGAGATCTATAACCGTTGATACGGCTTTAATGTTAGCTAAAGTATTCGGAAATACAGCGAATTTTTGGCTTAATTTACAGCAACGAAATGATATATGGGCTGCACTACATTCCCCGAAGCGAATGAAAAAAATTGAGCGTGTTAGTCCAATTCGTGAAGCAATTGCATAGAAAATTATCGGCTATTTCTATCATAAAATCAGCATATTAAATATAAAATCGCCGAACAAAAAAATGCACCAGACCGCAGTAAGTCGGCGTTTTTTTTATTGTCGTGGATTCAAGAGTGCCGCCATCATTAATAACTGTCTTTTCTTTGCGGCTGGTGATTTCAGCGTTAGGGACCATTTTTTGAGCATAAGTCCACATTGCCGATGAAATCGGTTTTTTTCAATTCAGTATTTTTGGTTTGAGATTACATAACGAATAATCCTCCCTTTATTATGTTGAATTGGACGCTCGTTGTATTCGGTTGCCTGGTAACATAATGCCTGACCAGCGTCAATTATAATTCCCCCCTGGCGTCAATTATTTTCCCCGGTTGATTAAGAATTGATTATTCAAGTCCTACGAAAGGAGGACTATGAATGATCACAGACAATCAAGCGAGGAAATTGATGAAGTATTTACAGGAGAAAAAGACGTTGGATGTTGCAGCCGCCGGGAATCGCGGCGCTGACTTCGTCCGCGATTCGACCTGAAAACGTGAATCCAGGTTGACATATAATAACTAATCAGTTATATAACCATACAGTTATAATTATGGCATGGAAAATTGAGTACACAGACGAGTTTGGGGAATGGTGGGATTCTTTGAACGAGTCAGAGCAAGACGACACAGCGGCCACCGTTGGGCTGCTTGAAGAAAAAGGGCCGTCCCTGCTCTTCCCTTATAGTTCCGGCATTGAAGGTTCAAGACATAACCATATGAGAGAACTCAGAATTCAGCATGCAGGTAACCCCTATAGGGTTCTATATGCATTCGATCCGAAGCGTACAGCGATCCTACTCCTAGGAGGCAACAAAAGCGGTAATGATCGCTGGTATGAAGAATATGTACCTATTGCCGACAAGCTATACGACGAACACTTAGAAACACTCAAATGGGAGGGACTGATACCATGAGTAAGCCATTCAAAAATCTCCTGGAAAAAATGCCCGATAGGCGCAGAGAACGCATAAAACTAAAAACCGAGCTGTTGAAAAACGAGATGGCTTTACAAGAACTGCGTCAAGCGCTCGATCTAACCCAAGAGGAACTTGCAAGGTCTCTAGACATGAAGCAAGCCGCCATCTCTAAATTCGAGCATCAGTCTGATATTTATCTTAGCACGCTACGTAGAATTCTTTTCGCAATGGGTGCGGATTTGAAGCTTGTCGCTCGCTTTCCAGAGGGAGAAATTCTCATAAATCAGTTCGATGAAATTCGTCGCGAAGCAAATTCGAGGGATAAGATTGCAGCTCCTTAGACAATTACAATTGTCGAACCATAGCATTAAGCGGAAAAGTTAGTGCAGAACGTGCTTGACGGGTTAGCTGAGGTGTGATAGTGGATGAGTTCGTAAAGATCAGCCGCGGCGATTAGCCGTTGTCAGCCGTCGCCTGAAGCGTCTGGTCGGCCCACATATTCGGCATGAAGTCCTGTATTCATAGCTGCCGTCAATTGTCTTCTGTCTGAGGTGACAAATAGATCCGCCTGCCACTCAAGAGCGCAAGCGACATGCAGGGCGTCCATTGCACGCAAAACATTGCTCTCCAAAAGCTTTACCGAACGCGAGATTACTGCGGGAGTGACCTGAAGGATAGTTGCGTCGTGAACATCATTCAGCAACTGTCTCTTTGCCGCTCGATAGTCTGCATGAGACAAGACGCGTTCTCTCAGCCGTCGGTTAAGGCCAGAAATAATCTCAGGCACCAAAATGACGCAGAGAGCCAACTCCGAAGCGCTCTCCAGAAGACGATCCAGGTTGTTGCTGCCAACTTCTTGAACGTACCTCTTGGCAAAGGAGGATGAATCAACTGCCAGTTTCATGTGTCGGACTCACGCTCTTCCAAGATAGCAGAGGATAAATCGCTTCCTTGGATTTGCAAACGTATTCCCGGTTGCTTCCAGGAGGGTGTCCTTCGGGACCTATCGGAAAACGGAACTACCTCGGCTACTGGCTTCCCATGACGAAGAAGGACAAACGTCTCTCCGTGTTCCACCTCGGTTATGAAACCGGAAGCCCTTTTACGAAAATCGGTAAATGTAATGGTTTTCATCGCAGCACCTCATGAATTGCACATTTAAATGTACAACATAGAGGGCATATTGTCAAAATTATCTATCAAGGCCAACGCAGAACTAATTTGATAATTCTTTTTATTATGCCGAGACAGGCCAGGATTCATGCCTCCGGGACCTTACATATCATGTTATTGTCAGAGGTATAGAAAAAGCGCAGAATCGTTGATAACGAAGTAGATCGAGATAATTTCGTCCGCATATGGGACAGGTTGCTCTTGAGACCGAGACGGTTATATATGCTTGGGGTGCATTGATGACGAACTATGCCCATATTCTTTCGACCTGTGCAATCGATGTGTGCATCAGCGAAGCGATCTCAAAAATGTCACAGGATCACCTCTGTGCAGCCAACTTGAATTCCAGATCGCCTTCCTCAAGCCTTAACGGCATTTTCACTGGAGAAATGGACGGCTCTTTGCAAAAAGCAAAGCCAGACAGGCCTCCCCGGATAAGGACGTTCACCCTGTTGAATTTCCCGAAGGAAACCCTATTCAACAAGGTGAACTTTCACTACACAACCGCAGCATTTACCCTATCTCCAGAACCCTGGGCTTTGTTACGTTGTGCTAACTGAAAAGGGGACATTGTGAAGGAAAACCCCTTCACTTTCGATATGGCGCAACAATACCTCATACCCTGAATTTCCATAAAATAATCAATGAAATGTGTAGGTTAAAGTTCTGGCATGCTCATTGCTGTTTAGAGATATCTGAAGAAGGATAACTCAAGGGCCCGAAATTTTTCTTTCTTCAGACATCGTAGTTTCCGGCAGTGCCGGTGACAAAAGAAAAAAAGGAGAAGTGGAATTATGAAAAGAGACATTATGAAGGTATCCATGGGAATTGCAGTCGTCATGGTCCTGGCTTTGTTCCTTTCAGGCAATGCCTTTTCTGAGGAAAAGGCTTCCCTTGGGGAATCCGTGACAATCACAGGTACTGTTGCTGCAGGCAGTCAGATTATAGATCAGGATGGTCAGACATATATGCTGGGAGAAACCGACAAGGCCCAGGCATTGAGCGCACTTATTGGGACGAAGGTGGAACTGAAGGGGACTGTCCTGGAAAAAACAGGCGGCAAAGAGATCAGCGTCACCGATTATAAAGTTCTGACAGAATAAGTCTTGCCGGATTATGAGCCAGGAGAGGAGAGCGGCCCTTCTCTCCACTTCTGGTCTATCTCTTAATAGCACGAAATATGGTCTCTGGGCCTTGTAGCAATTCGCCTGTCCCAGAAAAACCTATTTGGGATAAGAAATAATACTATTGTTATTTGCATAATCCGGGCTGAACATGTCTCTGAACGCTCGGACATGGTTCTGATACAGTTTCAGTGCCTGTTTATAACCCAGATTTTTCACGATCCTGATACCTTGTTTCAGAAAACGGTATTTTTCGAACCGGCTCTTGGATTCGATGTCTGCTTCGATCCATGCGTCCGGTACGGAATTCCCATACTTTTTCAAGAGATCGGGCACCAGGGCGCAAGCGAGCCCGCCGACGACAGCCTCTTCTAATGATATCCAGTTCTCCACGATCCGTTCCATCGATTCCAGGGTCGTAACAGACCCCAGCACGATGTCTTCCCTGATCGCGCTCTCCGTATACTCTCTCAGGACAATGTGAAGCGTCTCCTCGATCGGGGTCATCAATGCCGTGTAGGGATTCCGGGCGCTGTTCTGCCAGATGGTATGCCGGTCATGTATGAATTCGACAGTACCGTCTTCTTTTATATATAGATATGAGGAAAAAGACCCGATCTCTCCAGAAAAAACCGTACCCCGCAATCCGACCGATACTTTCTTATGCTGTTGGTTGGAAAAGACATAGCTGGCAACATACTCCTTCGCCAGATTGTGGACCAAAAAAGCGGTTATCCCGCCATTCTCCTGCAATGGTTCGGGCTGCTCACCGCCAAGGGTCACGATACGGCAATAGGGATTCGGGAGCCCCGTCATATTGAGAACGTCATCAATGACAACATGGCAGTAGTTTTCAAACAGCCCGGCATATTCATCCCTCAGCTCAGGGACGAACATCAGCCGGTATGAAAGACTGCTCAATTCCCACTGGGAGGCCCCGCCGTCCAGATCAGTTTCTATCTTCCGTTTGATGTCCGGATTTTCCTTAATATATTCCAGACTTGCCTCGTGACTTTCTGTGTCGAAGGCCCTCTCAAAACCGCTGAAAACAAAGA
The DNA here is from genome assembly GCA_030618205.1 of Deltaproteobacteria bacterium. Next base: position 4,577 of record JAUXDR010000001.1, read on the forward strand.
ACGGAAGATGCCTTTCCTCAAGTCTGATCAGTTCCACAAGGCGAGAATAATTACCCACAGGCTCGTGTGACGCCAAGGCCTGAGGAGCCGAGATGATGCAGCAGAGCACTGTCAGCAGAACCGCATTCGAGTGAAACAGCCTCTTCTTCATATACTATATATCGGCTGATTTCCCCGAAGGCTTGATATTATCCTAACCGGGATAAACCGGAATAGCGGGCCAATTCCTTCCAGAAGACGCAGGGACCTTTGGATACCGGTTGCCCCCTCCGTTATTTCACCAGGAAAGCCGGCTTCCTTCAGACGCAACCTCACGATGACGCCCTCTTGAGACGCCGTAGCTAGGCGAAGGCGTTTGCCTTCGGCTAGTACTTTCGCTACCATCATAAAATGATGGAACGGGGTTCATATACAGGGGGCTTTCACCCCATAAGTTCACGCCCATGCCGGGCGTACACATGTCGCTTCAGCAGACAGCCAGGGCCGGGCGGCCGTGCCAGGCTGAAAGATTGTGCTATTCTGGCTGCTGCTGAGCTTTGCGTTATCTGGTGCGTCAAGGTTTTATCGGATCAACTGAGATGTTAAATTCATTATTGAATAAACTGGAATAAAGAGGCTAAATGAAGGCTAGTTCCCAGGTGGAGATAAAACAGGAGAAGAGTAGTGAAAATATCTGGTAATATTTTTTACACGGTATTCAGATCCTCTTTAATAGTCCTTTTTCTGGTGGTCTTCCCTCAGCCCGGTTATGCGGAGAGCGGCCCCAGCATTCCAGAACCCCTTAAACCTTGGGTTGACTGGGTTTTACACGACCATGAAGAGCAAATGAAATGCATCCCTCACTATAACAATCCCAACAAACTTCAGTGTAATTGGCCAACAGAACTCGTATTGGATTTAAACGATCGTGGCGGTCAATTCAGTCAATCCTGGCATATCCTGCATGAAAGCTGGGTTACGCTGCCAGGCAACAAAAATCAATGGCCCCAGGATGTCAGGGTTAATGGAAAACCTGCCGTTATTGTCCAGAAACTCAACAGGCCGATAATTCACCTGCAACCAGGTTCCTATGCTCTTACAGGCATTTTTAAGTGGTCGAAACTGCCTGAGTTTATACAAGTTTCTCCTCAGTCTGCAATTGTCTCACTGACTGTCAACAACAGGAAAATTGAATTCCCGAATATCGGTGCATCCGAAAAGTTGTGGCTGAAAACAGAACAAAAAGAAGAAAAAATTGAAAACCGTCTAAAAATAGAAAGCTTCAGGCTTATTGAAGACAGGATCCCTGCCCGGGTAGAAATCTATGTCACTCTTGATGTCGCAGGTTCCGCCCGTGAAATCACTCTTGGGCCACTATATTCTCCTGACAAACTCATCCCAGTGAGCCTGCAAAGCGCACTTCCAGTGAAACTCGAGCAAGATGCGAAAATTCGGGTGCAGGTACGCCCTGGCCGATACCGGTTTACACTCATTCTGAGGCACATTGACCCGCTAGAGACTCTCTCTTTTGAACATCCTGGTGATGGTTTCTGGCCGGACCAGGAAATCTGGTCGTTTTCTGCTCATTCCAACTTAAGAATTGTTGAAATTGAAGGTGTCCAGTCAATTGACCCCTTGCAAACTTCTATGCCGCAAACATGGCGAAAGTACCCTGCCTATCGGCTGCTTCCCGGAGAGACCATGCGCTTTAAAGAAATCAAGCGTGGGGACCCACATCCGGCACCTGACCAACTTACGCTGAATCGAAGCTTATGGTTACGCTTTGACGGGAGCGGGTATACGGTCCAAGACAACATACAGGGCAAAAAAAATACCAACTGGCGGCTGGAAATGAGCCCCGAAATTACGCTTGGCAGAATTGCTGTTGACGGGAAAGAACAATTCATCACGCAACGTAAAGGCACTGAAAAATCGGGAATAGAGCTCAGAGAAGGTGTTTTAAATCTCATAGCCGATAGCAGCTACCAGGGAAATATTTCCACATTGCCTGCAACCGGTTGGGATCATAATTTTCAACAGGTTTCGGGAAGACTGCATCTGCCTCCAGGCTGGAAACTGATCAACGCAGGAGGCATTGATAAAATACCACATACCTGGGTTAAACGCTGGACGCTCCTGGATTTTTTTATTGTTCTTATCTTTACTATTGCTCTGGCAAATCTGTTTTCAAAGCCTTTAGCCGGGGTTGCCTTTATAACTCTGGTACTGATCTACCAAGAGCCAAATGCTCCGAAATATATCTGGCTGGCTTTGTTGATAGGTTTTGCCTTGCTTAAACACCTGCCTGAAGGCCGCCTTAAAAAGGCTGTCAAAATCTATCAGTTAATGGCATTCCTCGGCCTGATACTTATCGTTATCCCCTACTCAATCCAAGCTCTCAGGGTCGGAATTTACCCGCAACTGGCAAAACCTTGGGCGTCCATGACCGATCATTCTCGTTATCCACAAACGGTTTCAGAAACAGCGCAAAGGAAAACCGATAAAGAGGTCCGTGTGGACCGGAAGGCGGCGAGAAAAGCAGTAAGCGTTTTTAAGGATAGTGTAGCAGAAGCCCCGGAGGAAAGTTACAGATCTTCATATTATCAAAGCCAGGTCATGCAGTACGACCCAAAGGCTCTTACCCAGACAGGACCCGGAATCCCCAAATGGCAACCCTTTGAAACCATACATTTCAGCTGGTCAGGACCGGTGACCCGTGATCAAACAATTTCTTTTATGTTGATCGGCCCAAAGACCAATCTCGTTCTCTCTTTTGTTAGGGTATTCTTGATTATCCTTCTGGCGCTTGGAATGTTTAAAATAGGTTATAGACGAGGCAAAGGATTTCATTTGCCAGACTTGAAATCATATTTTATGGGTATCTTCTTCATCCTTGCCTTCTTTAATCCCGGTATCGTCCACGCTGGAGATATTCCTTCACAGGAAATGCTCAATGAGCTGCAAAAAAGGCTTCTTGAAAAAAATGAATGCTTTCCGGCATGCGCAGATATACCGGATATTAATATAACGATCTCTCCGGAAAAACTTTCTATCGTTGCCAACATCAATACGCAAATTGATACGGCGGTTCCCCTGCCTAGCCATGTTCAACATTGGCTGCCCCAACAGGTTATGGTGGACGATAACCCTGCACAGGGGCTCTTTCGGTCAAATGAATGTTTGTGGGTCATGGTGCCGGCCGGCAAGCACACTCTGAAACTCAACGGTTTAATCCGAAAGCAGAACACTTTGCAACTGCCATTTCCTTTAAAACCCCATCATGCGAAAATAACCGCAAGTGGCTGGTCTGTAGATGGTGTTCACCCTGATGGTTCTTTTGATTCCCAATTACAATTCAAAAGAATTATTGAACAACCGGACAAAAAGACAGAGATTCTTGAAACCGGTGTCCTCCCTTCATTTGCCCTGATAGAGCGAAATATACTATTAGGCCTTGTTTGGAAAGTTGAGACCTCGGTTAAGCGAATAAGTCCGAAAGGATCAGCGATAGTTATGGATATTCCCCTCCTTCCTGGAGAGTCGGTCACCTCGGAAGGAATTCGGGTTAAAGACGGTATTGCCCAAATTAACTTAAGGTCCGACCAATCTCACATGCAGTGGGAATCTTTTTTAGAGCCTTCTGACTCAATATTATTGAGCCATTCAAAAACCAATAAATGGACTGAAATATGGAGAGTCGATATCAGCCCAATATATCATTTGGAAACAGATGGCGTTCCCGTAATCCTTCATAAAACCGGAAACAGATGGTACCCGACTTGGCACCCCTGGCCGGGTGAAAAGGTTACCCTTCACATTACCCGTCCTGCCGGAGTTGGGGGCCAAACAATGACTATTGAAAAAAGTTATCTTGAATTACGACCCGGTCGGCGGACAACCCATTCTAAACTGTCACTTACAATAAAAAGCAGCCAGGGCGGGCAGCACACGATTTTACTGCCTCCAGACGTAGAACTTCAAGAAGTAAAAATTGGTGGAAAAATTCAGCCGATTCGTCAGGAGGGAAGAAATGTACCTCTGCCTATCATCCCGGGCCGGCAAGAGATCGAGCTTCAATGGAGTGACCTTAGTGGAATCACCTCATTATTCAAAACGTCAGAAATCGATCTCGGAATCCAAAGTGTAAATGTAAGTACTGATCTCTTTTTGCCACCTAGTCGCTGGCCGTTATTTGTTGGCGGTGAACAACTTGTAGGACCAGCTGTTCTTTTCTGGTCGGTTCTCCTGGTCATTGTCCTTATAGCCTTTGGCCTTTCTCGAACAGGTCTGACACCTCTCAAATTTTATCACTGGATCTTACTGGGGATAGGGATGTCCATGAGCAACCTCGGGGCCTGCCTTCTCGTAGTCGGATGGCTGATTGCTCTTGATTTGCGAGAAAAAGCCGCAAATCTTGATAAGAGACAATTTAATACGGTACAGCTCATTATAGGGTTTTTAACCGTTTTGGCTATGGGTTCTCTAGTATATGCAATTTCACACGGGTTGCTTGGCCACCCTGACATGAACATCGTCGGAAACGGTTCAAACAGTTCTCTTTTAAGATGGTATCAGGACATGAGTGACAATACCCTCCCTCGGGCATGGGTGTTTTCGGTCCCAATGTTTGCATACCGAGTCGCAATGCTCATTTGGGCACTATGGATATCATTCACCCTTGTCGGTATTCTTAAATGGGGCTGGAAACGCTTTACTGAACCAACTATTTGGAACAGCACACCTGCAAAGCCTAAAAAAATGAAAGAAGATAGCGAAGACGTAACTATTCAGGTCGATTTTTGAATCAAGAAGATTCAACAGGCAGGAAGGGTTTGCCTTTAATGGCAGCTGTAATAGAATCAGCACAAATTCAAACGAAAAGGAGGATCGACTATGGCAGGATTGTATGGTTGGGCAATCAAAATCAACTGGCTCGGAGCAGATCACACCTATGTAACTAGCAGTGACGGCGGCGTATGGGGATGCTGGGGGCGCAGCAGTGGCGGGAGAAAAATATGTTCCGGTACCGGTAGTTCCAGGCGGGCGAATTGTCTTTCCCAGAGTTCATCCCATGCTGGCATAATCTACGGCCTTACAGGAGTTTGCCATCAGACCGCGAACAGGATTTTGCATCCTGCCCGGGTTGTCGTAAGCCGTGCAAGCGGATATTGGGCGTCCGTTACGATGTATGGGACATATGGCACCCACAGTGTTGCTTCCTTAATCGAATGGGAAGCTCGGAAGGCTCGTTGCAATAAAGTAAGCGGTGACTTGGGGCTTAAGGCTCTGGCGGTTGCACCCAAGGCTGGTGCCAAAGCGATCAAAGAACCTGCCCCGGAACCCGGGATAAAGGCCTACCTTAATAAGGTGGATGCCATCTATGTCAAGCAGGCGGGTGAAATGAAAATGTCTGCATTGCCTGCGACCAAAAAAACCAAATTCCTTGCCCGGGAGTTGGAACTCATGGCCGATTACAGACTCGGCACCGCAAAGGATTCAAAGAAAATCACGGCGCTGCAGAAGTTTCAAGGCAGTATCCTGCACGAAAAGGAAGGTCTTGATGAGGCGTTGATTGGCAAGGATATTTCCGCAGTGGAATACGCTCAGAAAGTCAACGGCCTGATGGCGAAGTTCATGAAGGAAAGTGGCGCACAACTCGGCAGAGAGGCACACACAAAGATGTTCGGAATGGCCCCCGATGCCGTATTCCAGATTGTAGATGCGAAGATTCTGGCGAAGTATCATAAGGAGTAACAACATCGATATATGCAGGCCCCCTCGCGAGAAGGGGTCTGCAAAAGAAAGTAAAGGGCTGTGGGCTATGCATATCAAGCGCATGAACGAACAGGAATACATGGAACGTGTTTCCGGGTTGTTTGAAAAGGTCCGGGCTGAATCCGCGGTAACGGAGAACGAAGCCATCCTGTTCGATCGATATCGCGATGCTGAATTCGATCTCACTGTGGAATACCGCCTTGGGCCCGATTTTCCAGCGGAACGGCGGGAGGCCCTCCGTGCCGTCCATCGGCAGGTGCAGGAGCAGTCGGAAGAATTAAGAAAGAAATACCTTTCCGGCAATTTGCAGAAACAGGAGTTTGTCGTCCTGATGCAGGCTGCAACGGCTGAAATGGCGAAAGCATACGCTTCAGTACTCACTCCGGAGGAAATGACCGCATTTTTTGGACACGGAGAGGGGGCATATAAGCTCCCGTTCTTATCGGACGAGTTGGAGTAATCCGTGACAGCAGCATTCACATAAGTCAGGAAAAGGGAAAAGGGGGACCTGCGGCTTTCAGGACGGCAGGTCGATATTGTCATATTAGCAGGAAGGGTCTGCAAAAGGCACGGCATAAGTCTCGGTGAGTTGTGCTCTGGCAGTCGAAGGAGTGAGATTGCGGAGGCCAGAAGGATAGTGTCTTGGATTGCAATTCGTGAGTTAGGGTACTCAGGGGCAGATGTTGCTCGGTATCTTGGAGTCACGAATTCATGTATTACGAAATCGGTATCATTCGGAAAAAAGCCCGACATGAAAGATTATGTTAATCAGGCCTGAAAACCGATTGTCAATATTGAATAGCTGCAAGGCAAGCTATTCACGTTCGGAACGAACGCCCCCTATTCTCGGTTGGTGATGTTGTAGATTGATAAAAGCCGCGCTTTTTATTAGGTTAAGGAGATAACGATGAGGAAAGTAACGGATATCACAAGTTCCTTTTTAAAGAACTATAGTCAAAAAGATCTGCTTAATTATATCGAAGGCGCTACACTTCTGGCATCAGGAGGGGGAGGAGCTAAACAGATAGCGAAAAACCTTCTTGATATGAGTGGAGTGGAAACGGTTAATGCCATTACATCTGCACAACTCACGGACGTTGTACACACCGGCATGGTTGCCCAGGTTTTTGCTCCCTCAGCAATTTGGGCCAACCAGGACTTTCGCTCGGCCCTTAATTCCTTTACAGCCTGCGTCGGACAGGGCGGCGTTATCATGCCTGTCGAAGTTGGAGCTGTAAATGGAATAGTACCCGCCATTGTTGCCTCCATTACAAACAGTGTTCTTTTGAAAGATTCAACGTCTGACAGGTCGGTTCCGGAAATGGACATGACATTGTTTCAGAATTCTGTCCCTCTCTGCAAGGTTTGCATGGTGCCCACGTCCGGCACTCCGATATACCAGCAGGATTTTGGTGAGAATACTAAGGCCTTGGACGCGGAAAATTATATACTCGATGTAATGGATGACCATGTTGATGCATTTCAGGGTGTCGGGGGCTTTGTCGCATATCCCATGTCCGGTCTTGACTTGAAACAGTATGCAAAGCAAGGATACCTTTTCGAAAATACTTTTGATTATGCTATTGCCCTGGGACAGGCCATGAAAACCGTTGGAAGCCTGGACAGTGTGATGGCGGTCATTGACGATTATCTAGGCCAACAATATTCACCATACAATCTTTTTACCGGTTATCTGGTCGCTTCGGTTCAGCATCCACATGCCCAGGATTACGGCTACGCCGATTTCAAGAGCGCTGATCCCAAATCAATATTGGGAGTACGAATCTATTATTCCAATGAAAACATGATAGCATATGCGACTATGTGGGTCCTTGTGCAGGGTATGCCAACAGCAGTTGAGCTTTTTCCCATTGCCATGGGACCTGACGCGATCGGCTACCTGCTGCTTGAGGGAGAAAGTCCAAAAGGGTATCAGGCCGGTTTTTCTTTTTCCAACGAAGCCTTTGATCCGTCAACGGGTGATCCTCAGTTTTTCCAAACGAATAAAGTCGCTTTGATAGGCATCCCGGAACCGCGTTTACGCAGAAATGACATTATCAATTCATTTTCAAGGGAAATTGCCCGGACCAGGAAATCCTTCGGCCTGACCTATGACGGTAAATACGTCCCCGTTGAAGACCTGCCCAAGTTGCAGTCCATGTTGGATGTCAAGGCAAGCGGTCGGAGAGAAATAGATGACGTATTGATATGTTTCAGAAAACCCTCCCATACTATGGAAGGGTGGATTGACCGGAACGGGCCGGAATCCTCTGCTCTTTCTGATGAGCCTTTTTGTGTGCCTTTCCCTCGTCTGCAGGGGCGCAGGGTAACAATGGAATTTACCTCGCCGGACGGGCAAGCCAAAACAATCGCAATGAATTTTTCTCAGAATCAGGAATCATGCTGAATAGTTGCAGAATTTTATTAAGTACGCTTTTTTTCTTTCCACTCTATTGCTTGTTGGTCACAAGTGGCCTCCCCGCATATGGTGAAGATGTCTGGTTCAACGATGTGTTTGATACCGGCGTCTATAATATGAGTATCATCCAGGATCGGCAGGGTTTTCTCTGGCTGACGACGAGCAACGGCCTTATTCGCTATGACGGTTACGAAAAAAAGATTATCAAGAAAGGCCCTGACGGATTGACCTCCAACCTGGTCCCCTGCGTGTACGAAGATAGTGAAGGCTTGCTATGGATTGTCACGCTCTCCGGACTTGATCTCTACGATCGCCGGAACGGCAGCTTTCGTCATTTCCAACATGATCCGGCAAATTCCACAAGTATTGGGAGCAACAACTTTAACTGGGCGCCAAAACTCGTTGCCGAGGACAAAAACGGCCTGATCTGGATCGGGACAAAAGAAGGACTCTACAGTTTTAATAAACAGACGGAAAAGTTTACGGCATATCATCTTGGGCCGAAAAACGATCCCCATGGGCTGAACGCGGATAATGTCTGGACGGTTGTGGCTGACAGGGGAGGATCCATATGGGTAGGCACTTCAGCCGGACTGGATGTGTATGATCCTGGCGACAATCAATTCTCCCACTTTCTCCATGACCCTGAAGATGATGGAGGTCCGCAGGCACCCGGAAAAGGTATTGTTTATGCGGTCGCCCAGGGCCGGGACGGGGATGTCTGGGTAGGTACCAGTGAAGGCGGTTTGAGCAGGTACTCAAGATCGAACAAGACCTTTACACATTATCGGCATGACCCGAACGATCCTGACAGTCTGGCGTGTGACGAAATTTTTTCGATCACCGAGGATTCACGGGGCAACCTGTGGTTAGGGCGTTCTTTTTCCAGGGCTTTCGGTCTTGAAAAATACAACATGGATTCAGGAAAATTTACTTTGTATAAACACGATTCCGACGTTCCTGGTTCTTTGTACAGCAATATCATATTAACCTGTTTTGAGGACAGATCAGGTATCCTCTGGGTTCCGGAAAATACCGGAAAGGTTCAAAAGATGGACCCGTACTGCAATCGGTTTAAACTGCACACTGTTAAAAAAAACGACTCTTCAACAACGGGCCTGCGGGCCTTGACAAGTGTTTACGAGGACAGCCGGGGAGACATCTGGACAGGCGGGCAACAAGGGTTAAGCCGGTTTGACAGGAAATCTCAGACGTGGACCTACTTTGCGCCTGATCCGGATAACCCGCAGGCACTCTGGAATCAGTATGCGTTTTCGATGATCGAGGACAGTGACGGCAACTTCTGGGTGGCTACGGATGACGGTATCCTGAATCTGTTTGACAGGGACAGGGGGATTGTTCTTAAGCGATACCAAAATCCAATTATTCCAAAGACAGCGAGGATGATTGTTGAGGACCGTTTTGATCCGGATATTTTCTGGTTTGGGATAGAAAATTACGGCCTGTTTAAATTTAATAAAAAGAGCGGTGAGTTTACAAGATACGAGAGCCGTTCGGATGCATCAGAGGGGTTGCTTGACGGTTTTATAGTTTCCCTGCGGCAGGATGATGATGGCCGGATGTGGATACAGTCCCACTCCGGACTGTATCATTTTAATCCCCGCACGGAAAAGTTTATCCGTTACAGCCATAACGACAACGATCCCGCAAGTATCAGCAGCAATGTAATCAATGATCTGTACATTGATATACAGGGAGTGTTCTGGGTAAGCACCGACAGTGGTTTGAACAGATTTGATCCACAAAACGGCAGATTCCTTCGCTATGGGAAAAAGCACGGATTTCCCACCATGTCCACCAGGACTATACTCGAAGACAGGAGTGGATTGCTGTGGATAGGTTCTGATGCGGGATTGATAGTCTTTGATCCAGCAGAAGAAAAGGTGACCCGCGTCTATACAAAAGAGGACGGGTTACAGTGCAACAGCTTTAGCCTGTATGCAACAAGTGCGCTGCAAACCCGGGGTGGCCGGATGTGGTTTGCCGGCCCAAATGGCGTAAACAGTTTTTATCCGGAAAAAATACGCACCAACCCCTTTAAACCATCGGTTTATTTGAATACCCTGACCCAGGGTGGCGAAGAAATAATTTCCAACCCATCCGCCTCAAAAGGTACGGATGTCGATTTGGATTGGCGCCACAATTTTTTTGAATTCACCTACGCCGCACTCAACTATTCCCAGCCAGGGAATAACCTCTATAAATACATCCTCGAGGGATGGGACAAGGACTGGTTTTATGCGGGCAAGCAACGTTCGGGGCGTTACTCAGGGCTGTCCGGTGGAGACTATACCTTAAAGATTCTGGCAGCCAATAATGATGGTTTGTGGAGTGATTCACCTTTTTTTATCCGTATTCATGTGGCTACTCCTTTTTGGCAAACCTGGTGGTTTTATTTGCTTTGCATTTCCTCCATGCTCTTCATCCTGTTCCTGCTTTTTTTCATCCGAACCAGGAACCTGCAACAATTTAACAGGAAGCTGGAAGCAGCATACAAACTGGTGAAACTTGCCGAGGAAAAGTACAGGTCGATCTTTGAAAACGCCACTGAAGGTATTTTTCAATCAACTCCGGAGGGAAAACTGCTTACTGTCAACACTGAGATGGCTCGGATCCTAGGATATGAAAGCAGCGAGGAACTGATCGGTGCAATTGATAACATTTCACAGCAGGTCTATGTTGATGCTGCTGACCGGGAAAAGTTGATCAGGGCTTTAAAAGAAAATAGTGTGATCTCTAATTTTGAAACCCGTTTCAGGCGCAAAGATAATTTGATTATCTGGGTAAACATCAGTGTCAGAAAAAATGACTCTGAAAAAGAAGGCCGGGTGAGCTTTGACGGTATTGTGAAGGATATTACCCGTCGCAGGGAAATTGAGATTGAACTTGAGAACCATCGGCAGAATCTTGAAAACATGGTTGCAGAGCGAACAAAGAAAATTAATGAAGCAAATATTTTGCTGCAGCATGAGATCGATGAGCGTCATCGTGTTGAGGAGGAGCTGCTCAAATCCAAGAAACTGGAATCCATAGGGGTTTTGGCTGGAGGAATTGCTCATGATTTTAATAATCTTCTTGCTGTTATAGTTGGCAGGATTAGTATGGCCCAATTGCATCTGATACCGGGCAGCAAGGCTGCTGAAGAGCTTGAAAAAGCAGAGCTTGCTACAGAAAGAGCCGCTGAACTGAGCAATAAATTCATTACCTTTTCTTCAGGTGGAAAACCTGTCAAGGAATTAGATGATATTGGTGAAGTTGTCCGTAACACCGTTGAGTTGAGTTTGAGTGGCTCAAAGGTGAAGGCAAAGTTTTTACTGTCGCCTGATCTATGGCCTGTTAGCATTGATCGAAATCAGATGAGCCAAGCATTTAACAACATTATTGAAAATGCCAAGAATGCGATGGATAAAGGTGGAGTATTGCAGGTCATGGGGGAGAATTTTGTTTTTGATCAGGAACAAAATGGATCAAAGCTTCCTTTGTCAACCGGCGATTATGTCATGATTTGTTTTCAGGACGAGGGTGGTGGAATTCCAAAGGAATATCTGTCTCGGATATTTGACCCCTATTTTACCATGGATGCCATGGGAAAAGAAAAAGGAAAAGGACTTGGCTTATCAATCACATACTCAATCATCAATAAGCATAACGGCTATATTTTTGTCGATTCCAGGGAGGGAAAGGGAGCTAGTGTGTACGTTTATCTCCCTGCTTTACCTGAACAAAGCCTTTCAGACCCGCCTTTTCGATTGGATGACTCCGGAAAAGGAAAAAAGATACTGGTGATGGATGATGAGGAAATGATCAGGGCCACGTCTCAAAACATATTGGAAATCATGGGACACGAGGTTTTCGTTGCTCCTGAAGGAGAAAGCGCATTTACCCTTTACGAACAGGCGTATAATGAAGGACGACCGTTTGATCTTCTCATAATCGATCTCACCATACCCGGCGGTCTTGGGGGAAAGGAGCTGATAACCAAATTGATACAATTTGACCCGAATGTCCGGGCAATTGTTTCCAGCGGCTATGCCGAAGATCCTGTCATGTCCAATTACCAGGATTACGGTTTTGTCCAAGCCTTACCGAAACCCTACACATTAGAGCGGATGCAAGCGGTTCTTGATGAGGTGTTTGTTCGGTAAAAGTGGAAAGAGGAAAGGAGTCCAAGAGGAAAGGGGCCAGCCCTCGAAAATAGAATTTAGCTTATTTACCTGACTCCTTATCTTCCTGTTCTCCTTCATCAACCTCTCTATCTTTATGCCTGCCTTGCTCACCGCCTGCGCCTTCATCTTGCAAAGGAAATGGGGGACGTAATTGACTAGCTTGACTTACTCTTTCGTTCTCCTTGTAATTGACTGCCGTAGGGGACGTTGCCAATTTATACAACTTAAGGTATGTATGCTGTATGGTAAGACAAGCCCGATTGGATGCACCTGGTGTTTTGCACCATGTTATGGCATGTGAAATTGAGCGACGGCCAATTTTTATTGATGACCGTGACAGGGATGAGTTTGTTCGCCGTCTATCAGATCTCGCTCAGGAAGGGAAACTGATCGTTTACGCATGGTCTTTGATACCCAACCACTTTTTATGTTGAGCTCAACATAATACATGGTTGGACATCAGCACCCATGCATAACACCTGCAGCCAGTCAAAGAAAGATTCTTTTCAAGTCGACCAAGAAAGTCATTCCGGTCGCAGTCGTCAAGAAAAATATCTTGGTAATTCAAACCCCTGGTGATGACATGATTAATCGCACCAGGCATATTGAGTCGTCTGTGTCGAGGCATGCCACCATGAAAGCAATTCGCCAAATCAACATCAATTAAATTATTAAACTAACTCTGTTCCCTAAATTCCCAGCAGCCCCACGGTCACCGACCGTTTCACAATAGACAAGTTTAACCGGCCGCCTATCCCGTGTGTACTCAGCTCCGCGCCATGCATCGTGCAGGGATACGCGGGACTCCACATCCTTTGTAATGCCAGTGTAAAGACTGCCATCGCCAATCGGACTATAATAGACATACCACTCTACCATTCGAATACCCATTCCAGCTTTGTTTTGTGGCCGCGAGGTATTGCGGGAGTCCTGATTCACTCGCTCCCATAAATCCCCAGCAGTTTCACAAAGCCTACAAAAGGTAGCACGAAGACCACCAACCACCAGCGCGACGCCCTGCTTGCCGCCTGTATCAGTCCAGAACAGATTTAAGAGGACATGATACCAGTTGGCCATTTTGGAAGCTTCGTGGTCACTGGACCTGATCAGGGCAAGGGCACTGTTTTCACTTTGACGTTTCTTTGATAGATGCAGAATTTTGTTGATGAAGTATAACAATATTGCTATATTAACAAAATGGACAACCTATGGTCGGTTGAATTTCTGAACAATACTGTTGAAAACGAATTTGATGGATTGCCTAAAAATTCACAAGCAAAACTTGTTAGAATCGCAGATCTGATTGAAGAGTTTGGTCTTCCCAATGTTGGAATGCCTTATCTCAGGCACTTGCAAAACAAGATTTGGGAAATGCGGGCTAAGGGGAGAGATGGAATAGCACGAGCCCTTTATATCTCTGAAACAGGAAAACGCGTTATCATTCTTAGAATTTTTATCAAAAAGACCCAGAAAACACCAAGAAAGGAAATCAAAATCGCTTTATCGAGAATCCAGGAGATAAAATAGATGGGAAAGAAATTTAACGAGAAGAAAAGGGAACTCATGAAAAATTCTGAGTTTAGAAAAGAATATAATAATCTTGAGCCGGAATTTACAATTGCGAGGGCTTTAATCGAGGCACGTGCGAGGTCAGGTTTGACACAGCAAGAAGTGGCCAAAAGAATGGGAACAACCCAATCTGCTGTTGCAAGATTAGAAAGGGGACACCCCTTGCCAAGTATTACATCCTTAAAAAAATACGCCTCTGCCACAAACAGCAAATTAAATATATCTCTTGTTCCTGCAAATTAAAATAGTTACTCGTATCATTTGTGATCCCCTGACTTCTATCACTGTATTCATATCACCAAAAATATTTCAAAGAAAATGGCTCCAAAGATGTAATTTCATTGTGGAAAGACTTTACCGCAATCATCACCTCCGCCGTAGCTTACGCAGAAACCTTAGCCTCGATTTATAGAAAAGGACGAGAGTCAATGGATATTGATGCTCACATTTTCAGGACGGTTTTGGAATCATTTCAAAAAGACTGGAAAAGCTTTATTCGCGTGGATGTCAACAAACGTTTGCATGAAATTATTAATAAATTGATAGCCGATCACCCACTTCGAGGGTTTGATGCCATACATCTGCCTCGGCGTTGCTTTTGCACGAGAAAATTGAAGACAATTTCATTTTCGCCTGCTACGACAAAAGACTTATAAAGGCCGCAATTGAGGAAGGTCTTGAAACACGTCCGCAGAATGAGGGGAAAATTGGTGCAGAGAGTTTATAAGAAATGAATATTGCGTGGGAGTTGAAGTCAGGCCTTTACTCCTGTATGCCGGAGGCCAAAAGGCAGGGGCAAAACAGCCATAAACGCTAACTTAAACAGCCAACTCAGTTCATTAGCTGATTACCAAATCTCGTAAACCAAAGTCCACATAGGAAATCTTTTTTATTTAATTCGTTTGCTCAAAGCAGTAGTCAATCGCTCCAACGACAATGACCTATCTTCTGGATCTAAATGAACATCGAGGATACAAAAGCTATCCGTATGCTTTTGAACTTCCTGCAATGCTTGTTCTAACTGATCCTCTGTCCTGATATCATACCCTTTGCCTGCTCCGAGAACCTCTGGAATCCGACTGTAGTTCCATAAGTGGATATCGTTGAATCTACCGTCTAGCATAGGACGTTCAGTCCCATAGCCTTGATTGTTAAGGACAACAATTATGGGGTTGAGATGAAACCTCGCAATTGAAGCCAGTTCCATCCCAGTCATTTGAAAAGCGCCATCGCCCACCAATACTAAAGGACGAAGCTCCGGCCTGGCTAATTGGGTTCCAAGACTTGCTGGCACGGCAAAACCTAGCGAAGCGTAATATGCCGGTGACAAAAATTCTGTTGCGCAATGAATTGTCATATCTAAGGCGGCAAACATAGCATCACCCGGATCGGCAATAACAACTGTATTGTCGTCTAGAAACGAGTTCAAGCGCTGAAATAGATACCGCACAGTAATTTGTTTTTCTGAAACAGGGTTGGCGGGTTCAGGTGAAGGTGGATGCGGGATGTCGGCATCTTCTCGCTGGCGAATATTTGCCTCCATCAGGGCCCGAACAAAGTCCTCCATCTCCACGCCTTCATAGGTGTGGTACTGAATGGAAACCTTCTCACTTGTCACGTAAATAGACTTCCCCTGGTCGAGATGAGCGGTAAAAATTCCGAGATTAATGTCACTCATAAAAACACCCAGAAGAATCAGGCAATCGCTCGATTCAACGTATTCCCTGACTTCTTCGCGGCCCATAGCTCCCTCATATACTCCAAGATATTGTGGATGATTTTCCACAATTACCGATTTGCTCAGGATCGTGGAAGCAACCGGAATTTTGCTTTTTTCCAGGAAGCGGAGAAGCATATCCTGCAGGCCGAATCGGTGCAGTTCCACGCCTGC
>JAUXDR010000257.1 GCA_030618205.1 Deltaproteobacteria bacterium
TTTATCTTTTAGGCGCGCCTATTTTAGGAAAGGTAAAAGCTGTAAAGAGCGGACATGCCCTGCATCATGTGTTGACCCAGGAATTGTTAAATCGCCCCTATGCCTGGGAGTATATGGAAAACGATAGAACTTGGGAAATACCATCCTGGGTTGGTCACACAGATGATGTGATTTCCGCAGCCATACCGGCCTGACAACTTAGTTCGTAGTTTATAGTTTTAGGGGTAATATACCTCAAAAAATATGATCTGTGCGATTAGCTACTGGCCGTTAGCTTTTAGCTTAACAACCCGTTTTTATACAAAGTTTTTACCTAATAGCTAACGGCTAATAGCTAATGGCTGGCATCCGTATGAAGGATGCCTTCAATCTTCAATTTTTCCAGTAGTCACTTTTTCTCTTAAAGCCTTAACCTTTCCTCGTTTGGTTTTTCGATCTAAACGTTTTTTATGAGAGCTTCGTGTCGGTTTAGTAGGCCTTCGCTTTTTGTGAATTACCGCCACACTTTTTATAAATTCTTGGAGCCGGATCAACGCCTCTTCCCTGTTGTTTTCCCTGCTACGGTATTGCTGCGCCTTAATAACAATCACTCCCTCTTTTGTAAGGCGCTGGTCATGCAACATTAAGAGCCTCTCTTTATAAAAATCAGGAAGTGATGAAGCCCTGATGTCAAAACGCAAGTGTACTGCGGTGGAGACCTTGTTTACGTTCTGGCCTCCCGCCCCCTGAGCACGAATAGCACTAATCTCTATTTCATTATCAGGGATAGATACTTGGTTGGATATTTTTAACATTTTTTCAGCCGAATCATACATTATTATCCATATCCTGCTATAATCCAACCTGTTTTTTAGCTCTCTTTTTTCCTTCTCACGACTTGCCGTAGCGTATGTTCTGAGGTTTGATAAACTGTAAGCGTTCACAGGGCACCGCATCTGCTTTGTTGTCGGGCACTTGAAGTACAGGGAGTACGTCTGCGTACTCTCCGCCTCGCATCTGCAGCACCCTGTAAACGCTTACAGTTCGGTGGGTTGCGGTCCTGTTTAGTTCCGGCTTGTCCGGGTTAAGTTAAGCACTTGAATCAAGATTTGCAGTAATCAGATATGGATTCATTTGAGAATATTACGGATTTTATTAACTCCGAATTGCGGTTTCAGAATGAGACCGGGCTGCTCAGATCTCTTTTCCCACTGGAAGGGTCTCAAAGAGGGGTGATAGAGACCGAAGGGAAGCCACTTGTTGATTTTTCCTCCAATGATTATTTGGGCCTGGCTGATCACCCCGCCCTTATTGAAGGGGCAAAAAAGGCCATGGAGAAATGGGGTGCAGGGGCCCGGGCCTCCAGGCTCATGAGCGGGGACCTGGAAATCCACCACAGGCTTGAGTCGGCGATTGCTGTCCTAAAGGGAAAAGAAGCAGGCCTGCTTTTTGGAAGCGGTTATCTGGCAAACACAGGAATAATCCCGGCCCTTTGCGGAAGGAACGATGTAATCTATTCGGATCGCCTGAACCATGCAAGCATAGTGGATGGAGTCCTTTTATCCAGGGCACGATTTTACAGGTTCAGGCACAATGATCTGAATTACCTTGAGGACCTGCTCAAAAGCCACAGGTCGAGATATCGCAGGGCCATGATTGTGGTCGAAAGTGTTTACAGTATGGACGGAGATCTGGCCCTGGTATCAGAGCTCTTGGAACTGAGGGGACGTTATGGGGCCATGCTGATGATAGATGAGGCCCATGCAACAGGTGTATTTGGTGCAAAAGGGGAGGGGATCATAAGCCAAACCGGAGCAGAATCAGTAGATGTAATCCTTGGCACATTCGGAAAGGCCCTGGGTGGTTATGGCGCCTTTGTAGCGGTCTCGAACCGGATGAGGCAATTTCTTTTAAATCGGGCCAGGACCTTTATTTTTTCCACCGCTCTTCCACCGGCGGTTATAGGTGCAAACCTTGCGGCTGTGAAGCTTCTTGATGAGGAGCCGGGGCGCAGAAACCGGGTCTGCGAGCTGGCCTCAGAGCTGAGACGGGCTTTAAGGGAGGATTTGGGTCTTAATACCCCCAGCGAGTCACAGATCGTTCCAGTGATGGTTGGCGACAGCCAAAGTGCGCTCAGTCTGGCGGAAAGCCTGCGGGATGCAGGTTTTTTCGTAAAAGCGATTCGGCCCCCGACTGTCCCGGA
>JAUXDR010000142.1 GCA_030618205.1 Deltaproteobacteria bacterium
GGTCACTTGATAAAGAAGGGCTGGTACATGTGCTTGTCCTTTCAGATGGACTTAAAGTAAATGGTAGTGATCTGGTTAACGGGCTAATGAGAAATCTGCCTGATGGGGTCACTGTTACAGGCGGGCTCTCAGGAGACGGTGAGCGTTTCGAGGAGACGCTTGTGTTCTGGGATGGGCCGCCTGAGAGTGGTGCTATTGCTGTTCTAGGCTTATACGGAAACCGGCTCAAGGTCGGTTACGGCTCTATGGGCGGATGGGATCCATTCGGTCCTGAAAGGTTAATTACGCGATCAAAAGGAAACATCCTGTATGAACTGGACGGCAAGTCGGCGTTGGGATTGTATAAGAAGTATTTGGGCGATCATGCAAAGGGTCTGCCAGCCACCGGGCTCCTTTTCCCACTGAGTCTTCGGGCCAGGGAAGGTGAGGCAGGGTTGGTCCGTACGATTTCGTCTATTGACGAAGAAGAGCAAAGCATGACATTTGCGGGCGATGTTCCTGAGGGAGCTTACGCACGCTTAATGAAGGCCAATTTTGACCGTTTGATTGACGGGGCTGTGGAAGCGGCCAAGGTCAGTTACATGACCTCCGGCTCTTTATCTCCAGATTTGGCCATTCTCATCAGTTGTGTCGGCCGAAAGATGGTTTTAAGGCAGAGGATCGAAGAAGAGGTGGAAGGTGTTCGCGAAGTACTAGGCGACCGGACTATTCTTGCAGGATTTTATTCTTACGGAGAGATTTCACCGTTTATTCCCGGTACCAAATGTGCTCTGCATAACCAGACCATGACCATCACGACGTTTTCGGAGGAATAGCCTATGGAACAGATGCATAGTCTATTGAAACACCAGCTTAAGCGGTACTTCAAAGGACGAGATGCCATCCCCGAAGAATGGCAGGGTTTTATTGAAGCAGTTAACGATACTTATTGGCAATCTGACAGTGACCGAAACATGCTTGAACGCTCACTGGAGTTGAGTTCTCAAGAACTTCTTCAGGCGAATTCGGAACTGCGGGCAATTTTTCAGGCACTCCCCGATCTGTTCCTACTACTCGACAATGAGGGCACTATCCTGGATCACAAGGGAGGAATGGCAAGTGATATATTTTTCCAGTTGGAAAAGTTGCTTGGCAAATCAATTCATGAAGTTCCTTTTGAGAAGGTTGGTGACAAGTTTGTCAAAGCTATTCATCAGGTACGAGAGACAAACTCGATGGTCAGTATAGAGTATTCAATAAGGATGCAGGAACAAGAATATTTCTATGAAACAAGACTGTTGCCACTATTAGAGGATCAGGTCATCGCGATCGTACGGAACATTACAGAGCGAAAGCGGACTGAGAAAGCGGTTCTGGAAAGTGAGGAGAAATTCAAGGCCATAAGTAGTTCGGCCAAAGACGCTATCATAATGATGGATAATGAGGGGAATATTTCCTACTGGAATGAAGAAGCCCGGAAGATATTTGGGTATTCAGTTCAGGAGGCTCTGGGGAAGGAATTACACATATTTCTCGCACCACCAAAATATCATGACGCCTGTAGACGGGGCATTCCCACATTCAAAGCAACAGGCCGTGGGTCTGTTGTTGGCAAAACGCTTGAGTTGGAGGCGGTAAAAAAGGATGGAACCAGATTCCCCATAGAACTCTCCGTTTCAGCGGTCAAAATAGAAGAAAAATGGCACGCTACAGGGATCCTCAGAGACATCACGCTGCGCAAGCAAGCGGAGGCGGAATTACGACGTGAAAGAGATAGAGCGAAAGAAAGTATGCTGAAAAAAATCAGCTTGTTAAACGAGAGGACAAAACTTATAGCAAAATTGGAGAAAGCAAATATCCAACTTAGAGGACTTGACAGACTTAAATCTGCGTTCTTGACGAACATATCTCATGAGCTTAGGACACCAATGAATTCCATTATCGGATACTCAGATTTATTATTAGACGGAGTTGACGGACCAATCAACGAGGAACAGAAAAAGAGTCTGAGCAGAATTACCAATAATGCCAGGCACCTTTTACAATTGTTAAATGATCTCCTCGATCTCTCCAAGATAGAAGCAGGGAAAGCTGAGATAGAAGCAGAACAGTTCAACCTCAAAGGACTCATTGATTCAGTAGTGCCCTTCTTTGAGGGAATGATAACTGGAAAGGGTCTTTCCCTTGGTTTTGATATCGATGAGAATTTGCCCTTAGTCTATGGCGATAAGAGTAAGATCAAGCATGTTTTAATAAACCTGTTGAACAATGCGATAAAGTTCACCCATGAGGGAGGCATAATCATCCATGCCAAGATATCCGATCGCGGTATTCAGCTTGGCGAGTCGCCCATATTTGCAGAGGTCTGCATAGAGGATACAGGCATCGGGATAAAGGATGAGGATCTCGATAAAATTTTTAACAAGTTCGTGCAGGCTGACATATCTACTGTGCGCCAATATGAAGGGACTGGCCTGGGGCTCAGTATCGCAAGAGGACTGATCGTATTGCACAACGGTATGATCTGGGCCACGAGCGAGTATGGCAAGGGGAGTCACTTCCATTTCACCATTCCGCTAAAAAAAGAGACACTCAAAACTCGGGCTAAGCCGGTCGTGGAATTACGAATGGCTGATGCCTTGTCTGAGGACTTTGGTGTGCCTGTTGAGACCTCTGAAGAAGACATTTCTCGAAAGACGGTCTTGGCAATAGATGACAATCTGGACGCCATTGATATTATCAGGAAATCTTTAGGAAAGGATTACAAAATAGTAGGTCTTCTCAGTGGGGAGAAGGCAGTTGAAAAGGCAATGGAGACGAGACCGGTAGCCATTACTCTGGATATCTTGATGCCGCAAAAGGATGGATGGCAGGTGCTGCGGGAGCTAAAGAGCGCGCCAGAGACTCGGGATATTCCGGTTATTGTCGTTTCAATTGTAGATAATAAAAAACTGGGATTCAGTTTAGGTGCTGCAGAATATATAGTGAAGCCCTTAGAGAAGGATTTTTTCCTCAAAAAAATAAGAGATCTAGAAAAAACGGGCAAAATACAGCGGGCACTTGTAGTAGATAATGAAATGGAAACAGTATCACTGATCGAGCATATACTGCAAGACGTCGGGTGTCAGGTAAAAACAGCTTACAACAGCCAGGATGCGATCAGGTTGATACAGAGTTTTGTGCCTGGCCTGATTATCCTCAATCTGACAATGCCCAAGGTGAATGGTTTTGATGTAATTGAGTACATTAAGACAGAGGACAGCGCCAAGAATATCCCTCTTATTCTTATTACTAAGAGGGACTTGGGTCAGAAGGAAAAAGACGATTTGGATGGGAGGATACGGGGTATATTAAACAAAGGAGTACTTAAAGAAGAGGATCTCTTACAGGAACTCAGAGATAGAATAAATGAGATAAAGAGTGCCTGACAAACGGGTATGGGATGAGAGAAACAGAGAAGGTTTCCATGAAAAAATTGCTGATAGTTGAGGACAACCAGGATAGTAGAGAACTGGTAATCAAGATCTTAAAAAACCGGGATTATCAGATAATTGAAGCTGTGGATGGAGAAGAGGGCCTGGAAAAGGCTTTGCAGGCTGGATTCGATGGGTATATATCAAAGCCGATAAATGTCCGCGAATCGCCGGGGCAAGTAGAGTATTATGCGAAAAAACATGAATAATATTTGATGGAAAATCCAGGTACTAAATCCTAGCCATAGAGAGATACAAGATGAAGATTGAGCAAAAGAGATGGACGGAAGCACGGGGATGGGAACCTGAACCACCGGGCGAGTTAGGTGAATCAGCCCAGTTGGTTTTGCTGTTTGGCAGCACCTTGATACTAAAAGCACAAAAGCGTTTCCGTGAAATCAAGGATGCCTATCCGAAAGCCCTTCTTTTTGGCTGTTCTACTGCCGGCGAAAT
>JAUXDR010000167.1 GCA_030618205.1 Deltaproteobacteria bacterium
CCGCATGAAGGAAATCAACCCAGACATCAAGGTGTTGCTTTCAAGTGGTTACAGTATTGATGGTGAGGCGACTGAGATATTGAAACGAGGCTGTAATGGTTTTATCCAGAAGCCATTCAAGATGAATGAGTTGGCGGAGAAAATAAGGGAGATTGTGGAAAAGGAATAGCTGATAGGAAGCTGATAGGCTGATAGGAAATCGCTTTTTGCATCGAGACCCCGCATCCTGCCTCTAAAGACCCAGGTGCTTCAGTATCTGACGAATTACGTCTGTGTCCTGGATCAGTCTGATAATCCGCATCCCCGCCCGTCTCGCCTGAGCTCGCGATGGCGGGCAGGTCAGAGCCGCATCGCTGGCAGGTCAAAGGATCAACCTCCCAAACCTTTATTGTCCAAAATATTCCATAGCGGCGAACGGAATGGATCTCCGAAGCACTTCTCCACCAGGCCGCAGTTAGGCGTTTGTTGCCAGTATTAGATCGACCTGGCAACACAAAGAGCGGGACAATTTACGATCTCAATTGTCGGAAATTGTCAGCCGAGTAAAAAAAGACAAGGTATCTCCCTAATCCATGAAGCGATTTCCTATCACCAAATGGAAATTCCTATACTATTAAATTAGAAAACGTTATAATAAGACCTCTTAATATTGAGATATCTATGCTGAATGGAGCCTGCATTTAAATGACCGATTTGGAAAAGCTGAGGGTACTCCTACCCCATTGGATTACGCACAACCGTGAACACATAGCCGAAATCGACAGGTGGGCCAAGTTGTTTGAAGATTCAGACAATATCCAGGTAAAGGAAGCACTCAAAAAGGCAATAAGCGCCACTGAACAGGTTACTAAAGAGTTGCAACACGCCCTGGACCTGGCCGGGGGTCCCATTGAGAGCCCTGAACCCCATGGCCATCACCACGGACACGGTCACACCCACCACGAACATGGAAAGGATTGATGAGATACATAAGCACCCGCGGAGGGATTGATCCCATATCCTTCACAGAAGCCGTAATGATGGGGCTTGCTGCAGACGGAGGGCTGTTATTGCCGGACTCCCTCCCATCTGTAGGTTCGGCCACTCTTGATGAATGGAAAGACCTGAGTTATCCAAAGCTTGCCCTGAAAATTATGGGCCTCTTTGTTGACGATCTTTCAGACAAAGAGCTTGAGGCACTCATTCACGATGCCTATACCACATTCGACACGCCTGACGTCACCCCTATTGTTAAAGTTGGGAGACACTATGTCCTGGAACTATTCCATGGGCCGACCCTGGCCTTTAAGGACGTTGCCCTACAGGTCCTGGGAAATCTTTTTTCTCTTCTTCTTAGGGAATCAGGCGAGAATATGAACATCCTCGGTGCCACCTCCGGAGATACGGGCAGTGCCGCCATCTATGGGGTCAGAGGAAAGGATAATATTAACATCTTTATACTCCATCCCCAGGGGCGGGTGAGCAAGGTGCAGGGCCTTCAAATGACTACGGTGCCGGATAAGAACGTCTTTAATATTGCAGTGCAAGGCACCTTTGATGACTGCCAGGCCATAGTAAAGGCCATATTCAACCAGCTTGACTTCAAGGCTCGATATCATCTAGGTTCCATCAACTCCATCAATTGGGCCAGAGTCCTTGCCCAAGTCGTATATTACGTCTATGCCGCTCTGAAGGTAAAAGAGCAAACAGGACCTGAATCAGTCAATTTTTCTATACCAACCGGGAATTTTGGAGACATCTTCGCAGGGTATGTAGCAAAACAGCTTATTCAGCCCAATATAGGAAGACTGATCCTTGCCACCAATGAAAACAATATTCTGACTCGTTTTGTCCTGCAGGGCCGCTACACCAAAAGCGAAGTGGTTCCCACCATAAGCCCCTCTATGGATATCCAGGTCGCCAGCAATTTTGAACGCTATCTTTATTACCTGTACAATCAGGAACCAGAACGGATAAAACAGGCATTTATCTTTCTTGAAAAAAAAGACGAAATTATAATTAGTCAGGAGGAACGGGCCCAGGTGAGAAAGGATTTTGCCTCTGCTTCTATAGACCAGGCCTCAACGATCACAACCATCAGGGATATCTATAAGGAGACAGGTTATATTCTGGACCCCCACACTGCAGTGGGGGTAGCCGCGGCTGAGAGGCTGGGGCCTGATCTGCCAAAGGGACCCACCATCTGCCTGGCCACTGCACATCCGGCAAAATTCCCCGAGGCTGTACGCAAAGCCATGGGCAGGGAACCAGAGCGACCGGAATCATTAAAGGGAATTGAAAGCAGGCCTAGCAGATGTAAAATCTTACCTGCAGAAGTAGACGCGGTGAAGAATTATATTGTGAAGTATGCTTTATAACCACTAAAGACCTTGCTTTTTCAACTCTGATATCAGTTTCTCCTGTTTCGGGGTAAGCTTGGCTGGCACCTCAATCATTATTCGAACATATTCGTCTCCTCTGCCACCAGAAGCAGTCGGGAGACCCTTCCCCCTCAGACGTAACTTCTGTCCACACCGTGCACCTGCAGGAATCTTGAGCCTCACTGTCCCCCCTTCCACAGTCGGGACCTCCGCTTCCGTACCAAGGCAGGCATCAGTAAATTTCACAACCTTGTCCACTTCCACATCTGAACCGCTTGAACGAAAACCGGGATCCAACTTGAGACTGATAAGCAGATAGAGGTCTCCTCTGCCTCCGGGTCCCTGTCCCCCCTTGCCTGCTACCCGGATTTTCTTCCCAGGACTAATGCCTTTTGGTATATGCACGGAGATTCGCTCAGGATTGCCGCCGGTCTGGATAGCTATCAACTTATGTGAACCTTTAAGGACCTCCTTCGGGGAAAGGGCCAGTTCCAAAACCACGTCCTGTCCGATTGGTTGTGAATACTGAAAACCTTGTTTACATGAACGGCCACCAAAGCCGCCACCCCTGCCACCAAAGGCCTGCCCCAGGATCTCATCAAAGGAGACTTCAGTGCCGCCTCGTCCGCCAAAAAAGACTCCACGGCCTCCGATGTCCTGAAAAATATTACTAAAATCAAAATTCCGGAAGATGTCCTCCTGTGTAAATCTGCGATGAAATTCCGTGGAACCAAAGGTATCATACTGACGTCGTTTTTCAGGATCACTCAGCACTGCGTAGGCCTCGTTAACCTCTTTGAAGCGCTCTTCAGCGGTTTTATCCCCTTCATTTTTGTCTGGATGGTACTTAAGTGCCATTTTTCGAAATGCCTTCTTGATCTCTTCAGGAGAGGCATTCTTTGAAACACCAAGTAGCTTGTAATAATTTTTCTTTTCACCCATATTTTTTCTATCTCACTGTATATTTTTTTGATAATATTCTATAACTGCACACTAAAGTACTATTAAAAAATATTTTAGGCATCCTTCACGACAAGTCAAAAGTGGTTTACACTTTGACGATCTTGTATTTTGGCAATGAAATTTGAAACTTGAAATTGGGAAAAACACAAAGATGTAGATGCGTTACCTAATTTC
>JAUXDR010000039.1 GCA_030618205.1 Deltaproteobacteria bacterium
CGCCAGGCAGGCCAGCCTGCTCATCTTTCCAAAAGGCCCCATACAGAAGGCTATCAAAGAAAACCCCTCATCCAGCGCCTTAAAATACAGCGAAAAAACTTTCAAGACATCCTGTGGACCCGCGGCCATGGTGACTATCTTCCCAATGTCTGCCCCGGCCTGTCTTTCCGAATCAAATACTTCGATCAGTTTTTCCTTCTCGGGAGTGCAAGAAAAATCATGATAGGAAATGATGAGCTTTGTCCCGGCTTCATGAACCTTTTTTACTATAGCATCCCTTAAGGCCGGATCTGTTCTGAGTTCAATATCAACATAATCCGCCCCTGCTGATATGGCCTTTTCCAAAAGGCTGATTCGCTCCTCTTCCGAACCTGAAAAAAGACCTCCTTCTGCTGAGGATATATTAGTAAAAATAAGGGGGCAGGGGCGGTCTTTTATTAAACTCACAAAATCCAGGGATTCCGCATCTGCCAAAGCATCAAGACGGACTTCTGCCATATCGGCTTTTGCCGCCACCTGTTGCAGACGCTTCAGCAGGGCGTCACATGTAGGTTCAGCCAGGGAGACACAGATCATCATGCGAGACAATCACCAAATCACTAAATCACTAAATCACTAAATAAAATATGTGTCCTTCCGTGGGTCGATTCCCTCCAGATAGCCGGCAATGGCCTTATCATACTTATTTGTTGTAATAAAGACCTTTCTGGCCAGTTCAAAACGTGTGGTCAGGGTAGTGGCTCCGTCATTGGCCTTCATTTCTCCAAGCACCTTTGAATAATCAGATGGATCTACAACCACAGTCACATACCGGAAGTTCTTTGCGGAAGAACGAAGCAGGGTCGGTCCCCCGATATCAATATTCTCAATGGCATCAGCCAAACTCACACCTTCTTTGGCCACGGTTTTTTCAAAGGCATAAAGATTTACCACTACCATATCAATAGAAGGAATAGCGTGTTCTTCCATCTGTTGCATGTGGCCGGCATTGTCACGAAGGGCCAGGATGCCGCCATGGACCATAGGGTGTAAAGTCTTCACCCGGCCATCCATCATCTCCGGAAAACCAGTAAGATCTGAAACATCCTTTACAGAAATGTCCGCTTCTCTTATTACTCGCGCTGTACCGCCGGTAGATACGATCTCTACACCCATATCCTCAAGTTCTTTAGCCAGTTCTGCCACACCTGCCTTATCAGTTACGCTAATGAGTGCCCTTTTTATCTTTGTCATATGTATTGACCGCCTTTATTGCTTGGATTCAAAAAAAGATATTAACAAAACAAAAACAAACTGGTCGGGACGAGAGGATTTGAACCTCCGACCCCAGCGTCCCGAACGCTGTGCTCTACCAGACTGAGCCACGTCCCGACCGAAGATCTATTCCATATATTCGCCAAGCCGCACCTTGTCAACAGAAGCATCTGCTGATATCAGGGTATAATAAGTATCTTGACTATACTACACGCACCGGGAGCAATCTATGCTTTTCCACAAAGTGGGGCGGCTTTTTTGTGGCCAAGAAGGAGGCGGGGCTTATGAAGATTGAGTCATATCGCTTTGGTGAAATCGTAATTGATGGGATGCGCCATACAAAGGACCTGAAAATTATTAGAGGAAAGACCTTTGACAACTGGTGGAGATCACAGGGACATACCCTTCAACTCTCTGACATCCTGGATGTTGTGGCTGCAAAACCCAGTACCCTGATAGTCGGAACAGGTGCTTACGGCAGAATGGTTCTAAGTTCCGGGCTTTCGGCGGAACTCGAGTCCAAGGGCATCCGTATAGAGGCCCTTCCCACCGAACCGGCCATACAGAGGTTCAATGAACTGGCATCGCAGCTTGGACACGAGGCTGTTGCCTTTGCAGTTCACCTTACATGCTAAAAGTGGACATGGCTTTGGATACCCTTGCACACCGATCTACTCCTGATTCTCCCCTTCCGGGTATTGTAATTGCCGGTACACACAGCGGCTGCGGGAAAACAACAGTGACCCTTGCCATAATGGCAGCACTGAAAAAAAGGGGCCTTAAGGTGGCTCCTTTTAAGGTTGGCCCTGACTTTATTGATCCCGGACACCACGCCTCAGTGTGCGGATGCCCTTCTCACAACCTTGACGGGTGGATTTTAAGTAAGTCTTCAGTGCAGGAGTTGTACCGGCAGTATTGTGCCGGGGCGGATGTTTCAGTTATTGAGGGGGTAATGGGCCTCTTTGATGGTGCTGGAGGAACTTCTGAATCAGGTTCTACTGCAGAAATCGCAAAGTGGTTGGATCTGCCTGTTCTATTGATAGTGGATGTACTTGGTATGGCAAGGAGTGTGGCCGCACAGGTTAAGGGCTATCTTGAATTCGATAGCGGCCTACGCTTTGCCGGAGTAATCCTTAATAAAGTGGGTAGTAAAAGGCATGCTGCGCTTTTGAAAGAGGCACTGTCTCCTCTGGGACTGTCATGGACCGGCACTCTGTTTCGTAATCAGGACCTGCAGCTTCCATCAAGGCATCTGGGACTCATAACTGCTGAAGAAGGGGGTCTTGAAACAAAGCAAGCAGACCTCTTTAGAAGCTGGTTTGAAAAAGGCTGCAATTTAAATTCATTGCTAAAAACAATCCGGCAAAACAGGAAAGATATACCTCCGGCTGATCAAACCGGAACAAAAAGACGTCCCGGCATTTCCCATTCGCGTCCGGTACGTATTGCAGTGGCAAAGGATGAGGCCTTTTGTTTCTACTACCAGGCAAATCTTGACATTCTTGAAAAATTCGGTGCGGAGATCGTATCTTTCTCGCCCCTTAGAGATCATTCCCTGCCTCCTGGAATACAGGGGCTTTATCTTGGAGGCGGATACCCTGAACTGCACGCCGAAGCCCTCTCAAGAAACAGGGACCTTCGAGAGGAAATACTGACCAAGGCCCAGGGAAATCTCCCTATCTATGCAGAATGCGGGGGATTTTTGTACCTGTGCCAGGGCCTGGTTCAAAAAGAAGAGCCAAGGCCGGAACATCCCTGGGTCGGCCTGTTCCCTTTTATGGTAAATATGCAGAAAAGGCGCTGTGCCCTTGGCTACAGAGAAATCATTTTAAAAAAGAATACTATACTCGGCCCGGCCGACACAAGAATTAGAGGACACGAATTCCATTATTCCAATTTACTTGAGCCAATTTCTCAGGATAAATCAATAATCCGTATCTACGAGGTCAGAAATGCCGGCAACAGCCTTCTTGCCCCTGAAGGTTACACGTGGAACAACACGCTTGCCGGCTATATACATCTACATTTTGGTAGTTGCCCTGATGCTGCCAAGAACTTCGTAGCTGAGGCGCAACAGCATTCTGTTCATGCGTAACCGTCAGGGTTCAAGGTTCACCGAAGATCCGAACCGTTGATTTGCGAGTTCTGAGCCCACAATCTTCTTGCAAAAAGTCCTTTATTTGGCTAAGAATTCCATGTCCTTAAAATTGAACTACAAATTGGCTCTCTCACTAGCCGCACTTGAGGGTAATTGTGAGAGTTGTCTCCTCAACAAATAAATTGATTACACTGCAAAAAATCTGAAACATGATTCTGCTCAAAAAGCCCTAGATGCATCCCTTTATAGGCAATGTTGAATTGTGAATGTTGAATGCTGAATTGTGGAAAAAAATTTAAAAAACATATACCTTAATTCAAAATTTAACATTCAAAATTTAACATTTATTGTATTGTGCGCTGCAGATTGGGTTTTTTGAGCGGAATCATAAATTAAAATGGGGGATTTCTGACTATGCCCACAGGTCTGCGCTGGAAATTTATCTTGATGGCAGCACTTATTACATTGTCTGTGATTTTTGTACTGCCCTCTTTCTATAAAGGTACGCCTGACTGGTTCAAAAAGTATATCTACAGCGAGGGCCTGAAACTTGGTCTGGACCTCCAGGGAGGAATGCATCTCATCCTCAAGGTAGACGTGGACCAGGCAGTTAGAAATTCTGCGGATCTTGCGGCAACGGACCTTAAGGAGTCCCTTGGGCGCAGGCAGATAACATTGGTGCGCCGCCCGAGTCCGAACCCTGACGAAATACTGTTCTTTCTTCCTAACAAGGACGCAGTGGGAAGGGTAAAGGCCGTTCTGGAAGATGAATTCCCAAGCCTCGAACTCGTAAAGGTAAAAGAAGAGGGGAAATTTCCCAGCCTGGTGCTAAGACTCTCCCCGGAAGAGGAAAAATTCATAAGAGAAAATGCGGTTGCTCAGTCCCTGGAGATCATTCGTAACCGGATAGACCAGTTTGGTGTTACAGAACCTGTAATCGTCCGTCAAGGCGAGGAAGAAATAGTAGTCCAGCTTCCGGGGATCCAGGACCCTGAACGGGCCCTCAAGCTCATAGGGCAGACTGCGCAACTGGCGTTCAAGCTGGTGGATGACGAGGCCGGAGTAGATCTTGGAAGGCTTATCCGCCAGGCCATAGATAGCGGCCGCCTTCCAGCCGGCTATAACATTAAGGCCATTAATTCGGTCCTGAAGGGCCAGATACCCAGAGACGATTCCATCTACTTCCTTAAGGAGGTCGATGATCGCACAGGCAAAATCCGAAAGACGCCGATTCTTCTCAAGGACAAAACGCTGATGACAGGGGATACTGTAAAGACTGCCCATATCCGGATCGGCGGGAATTACAACGAGCCCTATGTTGCCCTTGAATTTACAGATCGGGGGGCAGGACTCTTTGAGAAGATCACCGGTGATAATGTGGGCAAGCGTCTTGCCATCGTCCTGGACGGAGTAGTCCGCTCTGCACCGGTAATAAGGGAACGTATAGGAGGAGGGCATGCCCAGATCACCGGCTCATTTACTACTGAAGAGGCATCCGACCTTGCCATTGTGCTGAGAGCCGGGGCCCTACCTGCGCCGATCAGCATTATTCAAAACGTCACGGTAGGTCCGTCTCTTGGCCGTGATTCCATACAGCACGGCCTGTATTCAGGTCTGCTCGGAGCGGCCCTTGTAGTTGTCTTCATGGTCATATATTACACGTTTTCAGGTTTCATAGCGAACATAGCCATGGTCCTGAACCTGCTCTTTCTTATGGCTGTTCTGGCGCTTTTCCAGGCCACACTGACCCTTCCCGGCATAGCCGGCATGATACTCATTATTGGCATGGGGGTTGACTCCAACGTGCTGATTTTTGAGCGCATGCGGGAGGAAAGGGCCCTTGGAAAACCCCTTAAGGCATTTATTGACGGGGGTTATGACAAGGCCTTTTGGACCATCGTAGACGCCCATGTTACCACTCTTATAACCGCCGTAGCCCTGTTCCTCTTTGGAACCGGCCCAATCAAGGGCTTTGCCGTCACCCTGTCCGCCGGTATTGTCATTAACCTCTTTACTGCCATCTTTGGAACCAGGCTGGTATATGACGGGCTGCTGGCC
This sequence comes from Deltaproteobacteria bacterium, assembly GCA_030618205.1. The sequence continues at coordinate 5,411 of JAUXDR010000039.1, forward strand.
AAGCATGCCCTGACTAACCTGAGGTTCCTCCAGTTAATCAAGAAAACCAGCCTGGACTTCATAGGACGCAGGAATTTCGCCTTCGTACTGTCAGTGATCCTGGTAACTATAGGTCTCGCAGGCTTCATACAGATCGTAAGAGGCGCAGCCAACCTCGGCGTAGACTTTTCCGGTGGGACCATGGTCCAGTACCGCGCGGACAAGCCCTTTACCCTGGACAATGTGAGAAAGGCCCTGACAAAAACAGGTATCGAGGGTTACTCCCTTCAGGAAGTGCCAGGGGAACACGTCTTAATCGTACGCGTCAAGAAATCAGTGGCTACTGTGGGAGACATAGAGACCCGTATAACCAACAGCTTAAAAGAAAGCCTTCCTGAGACCCGCTTTGTAATAGAAAGCAAGGCCGAGATCGGTTCAACCGTGAGCAAGGAGCTGAGGCGTAAAGCACTGATAGCAATATGCATATCATTTGCGGGCATAATCTGTTACCTTGCCTTCAGGTTCAATTTGAGCTTTGGAATAGCAGCTACTGCTGCCACCTTGCATGACGTGCTGGTAGTACTTGGCATTTTATTTATCCTGAACAAGGAAATAACTCTCCTGACAATAACCGCCCTTCTGACACTTGGCGGCTACTCCCTCACTGATACAGTAGTAGTCTTTGATAGAATCAGAGAAAATATTAAACGTTACAAAAAATTGCCTTTTGCTGAGATCATAAATCGAAGCATCAACGAGATGCTGGGCAGGACAATTATTACGTCTATGACCACAATGATGGTGGTCTTTTGCATCTTTTTCTTTGGTGGTGCGGTAATACATGACTTTGCCTTTACTCTGCTATTGGGAGTGCTGGTTGGGACCTATTCCTCAGTATTCGTAGCCAGCCCTGTAGTGTATTTATGGCACAAGGGCAAAGCGCCTAGATAAAATTGGTTTTCTCATGGATCAACTGGTCATTGAAGGCAGGCACCCGCTCAAGGGGACCATCAGGATTAGCGGGGCCAAAAACGCGGCCCTGCCCATTCTTGCGGCAACGCTCCTCACCGGCGGCACCTTCAGACTGCAAAATATCCCCAGGCTGGTTGACATAAGGACCTTCACTGATCTCCTGACTGACCTGGGCGTTACGGTAGAATACAGCGCAGATAATGACTCTGATGTCTTAAACATAGACTCCTCAGGACTTTCTGACCACGAAGCCCCCTACGACTTAGTGCGCAAGATGCGGGCTTCAATTCTGGTGCTGGGACCTCTTATGTCCCGCATTGGAAAGGCCCGTGTCTCCCTTCCCGGGGGCTGTGCCATCGGTGCTCGTCCCATAAATCTTCACTTAAAGGGCCTTGAGCTCATGGGGGCCAAGCTCCGGCTCAAAGAGGGCTATATAGAGGCAAAGTCCGGGAGACTGGATGGAGCGCATATCTACTTTGACACGCCATCTGTGACAGGTACGGAAAACCTGATGATGGCAGCGGTCCTTGCCAAGGGGACAACCGTACTGGGAAATGCTGCAAGGGAACCGGAGGTGATTGCCCTGGGGCAGATGCTCAACCAAATGGGGGCAGAAATCAAAGGCCTTGGTTCAAATACCATCAAGATAGAAGGCGTCAAGAAACTAAGACCTGTTGACTGGAAAATAATCCCGGATCGCATAGAGGCCGGCACGTACATGATGGCTGTGGGGGCAGTTGGCGGAGAGCTGATAATTGAAAACATTTTAGCAGATCATCTGGAGGCGGTCATATCCAAACTCAGGAGCACAGGGCTTCAGATTGAAGGAGATAATACCGGAATTTCCGTCAGGAAAAAAGGCGCTCTGCACAGCGTAGATGTTACGACTCTGCCATATCCCGGTTTTCCGACTGATCTGCAGGCCCAGATCATGGTACTGATGGCCTTGGCCGGTGGCCTCAGTGTGATCACTGAAACCATATTTGAAAATCGTTTTATGCACGTTGCCGAGTTAAGGCGGCTTGGAGCTGATATAAAGGTTGAAGGCAGGAGCGCCATCATCAAAGGTGTAAGGGGATTAATCAGTGCCCCTGTAATGGCCACTGATCTCAGGGCCAGCGCCTCTCTGGTACTGGCCGGCCTTGCAGCCAGAGGGACTACAACAATATCCAGAGTTTACCACCTTGATCGCGGGTATGAACACCTGGAACAGAAGCTTGCAGCAGTGGGGGCCAAAATCAAGAGAGAAAAGGCCTAGCTGATCCGGTGAAAAAAGAAAAAA
>JAUXDR010000196.1 GCA_030618205.1 Deltaproteobacteria bacterium
TTTTTTGACAGGGGGCCTTTGAGACAGTCTTTGGAAAGGCGTTTTTCAAGCGTTTGAGCTTGGGTATTATTTTCAGTTTTTTTAATAGGGTATCAGGGGTCTCTGATTCGATAAAATCCAGGATTTCATCGCCAAGGGAGTCGAGGTTGGGCACTTCCAGGGCCATGGACATTCGCCTGTAGGACCCAAAGGTATTCATAAGCACAGGCATATCGAATCCAGGGACGTTTTCAAAGAGAAGGGCCGGTCCAAACAGTTTGCAGACCCTGTCAGTGATCTCTGTTATCTCAAGGACCGGACTCACAGGCTCTTTGATCCTGACAAGTTCTCCATGTTTCTCAAGTTTCTTGATAAAATCCTGAAGATCGCAATATGCCATGGCTTCTACCCGCCTTTCATTTTCTGTCACCAATATCATCATACTCGTCTTGACGCTAACAGGCCAGTATGTTAATAAATTTTCGCCTGCGGGGCTGTAGCTCAGATGGGAGAGCACTTGAATGGCATTCAAGAGGCCGGCGGTTCGATCCCGCCCAGCTCCACCAAACATTAAGATTACTATAGGGAGGGCCTTTTCGGGTTTTTCTTAATAGGTAAGGGCTCCTGCTAATGAGAAATTGGCCTTCTTCTGCGGCAGGGGCCTTATTGTTTATAGCCATGGAACTGCGGGAAAATGTCTGACTCTCAACACAAGAATAAAGACCCGGGCCGAGATCTTGAGCTCCGCGAAGAGGAGATGATACTCAAGGTCACAAAGGAGATAGTAGTAAAATTTATAGAAATGGGAAGGGTTACACCTACTTCCTTTGAAGAGGTCTTTGAGCTTGTATACCGGACAGTCGCATCTGCCAAATCAAGGCATAGCAGGTAACATATTCATAACCGTTCACGGGTTCAAATGTCGCTCAAGTTTACTGAGTGAGGATTCATTTTTTGTCTTGACAGCCGGGTTCTCTTGTGATAGTTCAATCCACCAAAGTCAGTGATGTTAAACATGGACAAAGGTGAAAAACAGCACCTTGACTTTGAATGTGGAAAGGCATATACACTGACACCAAATAATACTTGAACAATATTTTTTCTTAATAATGGCGCTGAAACTGAAGTGTGATTCAGCGATTCTTGCACCATTAACGGTTTGGGATCTACTTTGAGAGGAGGGCTATTGACATGATGAGCGGTTTTGAGACCATTGTCATGTATCTTGGCATGTCGCTGCTGGTGGTGATCCTCATGCTTGGCGGAGCCTACATCCTTGGGCCTTCTCGTCCATACGCCGCCAAACACAGTACTTATGAATGCGGTGTGCCACTCCTGGATCCAAGCCGCACCCGTTATGATGTCAAATACTTCCTTGTTGCAATACTCTTTCTGGTATTCGACTTGGAAACAATCTTGATTTTTCCCTTGGCTGTCAGATATCGTGAATTGGCTGCAATTGGGTGGGGCGCTTTTTTTGAGATATTCATCTTTGTAGGCGTCTTGTTGGCCGGTCTTATTTATGCCATTAAAAAAGGCGCTATAGAGTGGGATTAGGGGGATAAGGCGTATGGCAACTGAGGCATACAATGGTGGTGGATGGATAGCCACCAAGCTGGAGTGGTTGATTAACTGGGGACGGAAAAGATCACCGTGGCCTCTCCCTTATGGCACTGCCTGTTGTGGTATCGAGATGATGTGCGCTCTGGCCGCAGGTTACGATATGGCAAGATTCGGGGCGGAGCGACCCAGCTTTTCTCCGCGTCAGGCAGACGTGCTGATACAGGCAGGGACCATAAACTTGAAGATGGCCCCTGTTTTCAAGAGGATATATGACCAGATGGCTGAACCCAGATGTGTTATTTCCATGGGTGCCTGTGCTTGCAGCGGAGGCGTTTTCAGGACATATCCCACGCTTCAGGGTATTGACAAGCTCGTACCTGTGGATATTTACATTCCAGGGTGTCCTCCAAGGCCTGAGGCCCTGTTGCAGGCCTTGTTGATGTTTATCGAAAAGACTGAGAAGAGTCAGCCTATCACACATAAGAAGTACTCTGACTTATTGGTGGGTACCTAACCATGGATCTCAAGAACAGAGTGGAACAGTGTCTCGGGCCTGAAAATTTTGTTGTGGCCATGATTGAATGTCAAGGCGACCTCAGTGTGGAAGTTCCCAAAAGGAGCGTGGTTGACGTGATGCGCCTTCTGCGGGATACACCCGATCTCGGTTTTAATTTTTTGAGTGACTTGTTGGGGGTGGATAATCTCGACCTGAATAAGCCCAAGAAAAAGCCCAAGAAGAAAACAGAAGAAGGTGAGGGTGCTGAGGCAGAAGAAGAAGAAGAAGTAAAAGAGAAAGGGCCGCTTCCACCCCGCTATGAAGTAGTTTACCTGCTGCTTTGCCTTGAACGAAATGAGCGTCTGCAGGTGAAGGTACGTGTGGAAGAGAATGATATGGAGGTGGACACCCTGACTCCCGTGTGGAAGGCCGCAGATTGGCCTGAACGTGAGGTGTTTGACATGTTTGGCATACGCTTTAAGGGCCATCCCAATCTTAAGAGACTCCTGATGTGGGACGACTTTCCGGCATATCCCCTTCGCAAGGACTACCCCTTGGAAGGGCAGGGGGAAGAACGTCACCTGATATACGACGATTAGGAGAAATGAAGGTGAATCAGAATCCCACTCCTCAGACCGGTCACGATACAGGTGACTACGTAACGGTAAATATCGGCCCTTCTCATCCGGCCATGCACGGCACTCTCCGGGTGATCGCTCTGACCGACGGAGAAACCCTGATAAAAGTCGACCCCGAGATAGGATATCTTCACCGGGGCGTGGAGAAGCTGGGCGAGAATCTTACATACCATCAATTCATTCCTATTACGGACAGGCTTAACTACTGTTCCGCCATTCCCAATAATGTTGCATACGAGATGGCCGTGGAGAAGTTGATGGGTGTTGAGGTCCCTGAGAAGGCCCAGCTCATCCGGGTCATCATGATGGAACTTGCCAGGATCGCAGATCACCAGGTCTGTAT
>JAUXDR010000166.1 GCA_030618205.1 Deltaproteobacteria bacterium
GAAAATCACCAGGAAGATGATCACATCCAATCTGGTCCATATCATTGCCTCTGATGCGCACTCTAAAGACGGGAGGCCGCCCATTCTCTCTCGTGCAGTAAAAGAAACGGCAAAAATAATAGGAATAGACAGAGCGGAAAAGATGGTGCAGGATATCCCGCAGGCTGTTATTGAGGGAAAAGAAGTTGTAGCCAATCCATAAAATGCCCTTATCAATCTGTAACATAGTCATCGAATGCGGCATCATCTTCCTCATTGTATTCACCCCCCTTGCCTTTGGCACAGTGCATGTCTGGGCCTACACGGTGATGGAGCTTACTGTCCTCTTTCTTTTGCTCGTATGGTTGCTGAAGCTCATATATTTAAACCGCTCTTTCCCCGGATTTCGGCTTTCGTTAGTTAAAACGCCACTAAACCTTTCCCTCTGCCTTTTTTTCCTGCTTGTTCTTTTCCAGATGGTTCCGTTATCCCCGTCAGTGATCGAACACATCTCGCCCAACACCTACGATCTCTATATTCAAAGCGTACCCGGATACGGGGTGCAGGAGGCAGATCTTAACGCATCAGATAAAATCAGCGCCAACAGACCGCTCTCCATCTACTCTCATGCTACCAGGGATGAGCTTCTCAAGGTTCTTGCCTATGTTGCTGTTTTCTTTCTAATAATCAATAACATAAAGACCAGAGACCAGATGCAACGGCTTGTTCTTGCCATTATCATAACAGGGACTATTGTAGCCTTTCTGGGAATCCTGCAGATGTTAAGCGGAACCAACAAAATCTATTGGTTCTGGCTGTCAAAATACAAGATCGGCAACTATTTCGGCCCTTATGTAAACCCCAACCACTTTGCCGGCTACATGGGGATGGCAATCCCCTTAAGCATCGGCCTCTTAATTGCTCACTTACTTAATCGCTCATTTATTCCTGCCGGCAGTTGGCGTCACCGCCTCTCTGTCATTGAGTCTCACCTTTCAAAAAACAGCCTGCTCATCTTTTTAATCGTTATAATGGGATTGTCCCTGATTTTTTCTCTCTCCAGGGGGGGTATCCTATGTTTTCTGTTCTCCATGGTCTTCTTTTTCACCATCCTTGGAATAAAAAGCTCTCAAAGGAAAAAAAGGAAGATAGGCGCGGTCATCCTGGGATTGATCTTTGCTATGCTTATCTGGATAGGAATAGATCCGGTCTTAAAAGAGCTCTCAACCCTTGCGGATGTCCGTTTCACTTCTAGTTCAAGGACCATTATTTCAAAGGATACTCTTAATATTGCAAGGGATTTCCCCTTTTTTGGTGTCGGACTGGGGAATTTCCAGCACATTTATTCAAAATATACCACCCTGAAATACACGGGCGTTTATACTCATGCGCATAACGATTACATGGAAATGCTGGCAGATACAGGATGGCCCGGGGCCATTCTCTTTTTTGGAGGAATCGTATTTCTGCTCTTGAAGACGCTTATGCTGTGGCACAGAAGGAGAGATCCCTTTGTAACAGGCATAACCTTAGGGGGAGTGACCGGGGCGGTGTTTATATTGCTCCAAAACATGGTGACCTTTAACTTCCATATACCGGCAAACGCTATGCTCTTTTTCATAATCCTCGGCCTTACAGTGGTTGTTGTTCATCCCTCCATTCCTACACGGACTATTTCACTCCATCCCAGGATGAAATTGGCAGTGTATCCCATGATGTGTATTCTTCTGACGGGTCTTGCCGTTACCGTGGTCAGCGCGTACCAGGGAGAAAAATATTTCAAGCTATACAAACGCTCAACCGCACCGATGATACCGCAGGACCTGATAAAATCCATTGACTGCGACCCGTCAGACGCCGCTTATCACTATGAACTGGGGCGCTACTATGCCAAGGTCATGAGTAAATGCTGCAAGGATGGAAACTGGAAGTATGTCAAAGGCAAAAGGGTCTTTGAACCAGGGAAAGATGCTTTTAGTAATGGACTGATGGCCCTTGACTCATATTTTCAGGCAGTAATCCTTCAACCGGCCAATGCCTGGTACCATTTCAACCTTGGGTGGATAGTCGAACAGTTGGGACGCTTCTATCCTGAGACCGCCGCCGACCCGATAAGCCAATATCCTTGCATTCGCCCTGTTGACGAGTTTAACCTGGCAATCATGCTGGCCCCTGGTAATTCATATATTAAAAAGCATGTTGAAAGGTCAAAGGTCGAAAGCTTTAAAATACCGTAACTGTTCACGGGTTCAGAGGTTCAGAGGTTCAGCGAAAATCTGAACCGTTGGTTCGTAATTTCGTCCCCCAAATTCCCAGCGCCAGGTTGGGCAAATCGTATCACCTCCTGCCAATCAGCTATTTGCTCATACCATTATCAAACTTATTCAATGGTGTCCCGCAATTTCACTTACAATTCCCCAAGGCTTGCCTGGTTTTGGCCTGATACAATGAAAAAAGTATAAGGGACTTCTTTAAAGTTAAAAGGACTGGTATATTAATATTAAAGTAAGCCGCAAACGGCTCGAATAATAAATTTCAGGGAGTAGGAAATGGCGGAACAATTCAAGATTTCATCCCAGATGACCAAAAAAGAGATAATCGAAGAATACTCCGGTCTTCTCGAAGCTTACAAAAAAAAGATGCAGGAGGCCAAAGAGTCTGAGAAATGGCGCTCTGAAGCAGAAAAATACAAAGAGGCGGTAGCATTGGAGGCCGCAAAAGAGGCAACAGTACACGGAGTAATTGAAAACGTCACCAATCTCAAGGGGTTGTTAGGAAAGACCCTGAGCGATCTAACAGATAGGCTGTCCTCTCAGGCCGAACGTCTTGAAGAGCTGAAGAGCGCAGTAGCACTTCAAGAGAAGAGGCTTAAAGAACTCTATGACATAGAAGATGCATCTGATGCCTTGAATAAGCTGGTTGAGGCCTATGAAGAGAGAAGATCCGTAGCTGAAACAGAATTCGCTTCAAGCATAACAAAGCTGGAGTCGGATTATGAGGAAAAATTTACGGTTCTTGAAAGGAAATACTCTGAGCTGCAGGTCACTCTTCAAAAGGAGATAGAGTGGAAAAGGGCTGAATGGGAAGATGAGAAAAAGCGTTTTCTTCGCGAGATAGAAGAGGAGGAGTCGCTCACAAAGCAGAAGTGGGAACGTGAACAAGCCGAGTATATATATGAACGGGATCGTACCAGAAAATTAGAAGAGGATAAATATAAGGAGAATAGGGCATCTCTTGAAAAAGAGCTTCAGGAGTTGAAAGAAAGCACGGAAAAGGAGTTTGCAGAGAGGGAGGCAGCGCTTGTAGCACAGGAATCCGAACTAAAGGATCTGAGAGAACAGGCCAAGAAGTTCCCAGGTGTACTTCAAAACGAAGTCGAAAAAGAAAAAAAAGAAGCAATTGCAGCAGTTACCCGCGAAATGGAACAGAAAAAGCAGATGGCTGCTACAGAAAGGGAGTGGGAACGCAAGGTTTATCAGCAGAAAATTGAGTTCCTGGAGGATACCATCGCCTCTCAAGA
>JAUXDR010000190.1 GCA_030618205.1 Deltaproteobacteria bacterium
TCCTTAGTTTGGCGATATCCTTACCACGCTTGGCCATCCGCTTTACATCACGGGAAAACTGACGCGTCTGAGATAGTCGCCTCATGTCTCCCAGCTATGGAACATCTCATCCAGGGAACCGAACTCCGTAATTTCCTCCCCACGCCGGCTTTTTGCAATGGTCTCTTCTGTGACCTCATTGGGGATCTCGACCATAAATGGAAGTCCGTCTCTCAACGAGATCTGAGTGTAAAAAATGCGAATGGCTTCAGTTGGTGTGATCCCAAGGCGACGGAGGACGCTTTCTGCTTTCACCTTGGTCTCTGGCTCGATCCGTGCGTGTACTACTGCTGTCTTCATGATGCTATTCATATCACATATGCAACACAGATTCAAGGTCACCGGCGACGATGGCACAACGAAAAAATAAGCTGCCCATGACCGTACCACAGGAATGGGGCAGCTTGAGTGATTTGTTATCTGGGTCCACTTTAGAATGCTCCCGAAGCCTTCTATTTTGCGCTATCGTCCGTTTCCCAAATTGCAAAGATATTGTCTTCTGTGTCAAGACACACTGCAAAATAACCAATACCGGGCACTGCGGTCTTGGGTAAAACCACTTTACCGCCCAGGTTCTCAACCTTGACGGCATATTCATCAATTGCCGGCACATCAATGTAGTTGGTAATCGGATGCTGCGGGTCCTGCCTCTGTATCATGCCGCCTTCAAGTGCCTTTTTACCCTCTTCGTCGGTTGTAGTAATCATCCAGTATTCCATTGGTCCGGGATATTTCTCAATTTTCCAGCCGAATAGTTCAGTATAGAATTTTTTTGCTCGTTCAAGATCATCCGTTGGAATCTCAAAATGTACTATTGTAGGCATTTTTCTTTCCTCCATTGTTTGCGTTTGGGGGTGGATTCTTTAAATACGTTCAGGTTGAAATGGTTCAAACTTCATCCTCCATCAAGGCTTCTCTTGATTCCCTTACGAAAAAGGGGTTTTTGTTCAAGACCCTGAAGGGTGCATATAAATTTTCTGATACCTATGGCGCTTACGCGTATGACCTGATAGGCTTTCTTTATGCCTTTCTTGGTCTTGGCTTATGTTCGGCTGTGGTATGTTTTGACTTAGCGCAGCTTAATCATTTATACTCCAAATTACCATGATAGAAGATTCCCTCAAAAACTTGTTTCCCCCTTCCGCCCTGGAAGGGGTTATCTCTCCCGATATTGACCAGGATATTCCTCCTTCTGCCAGACATGTCTGGCAGGTCTCGGATCTTTTAGCCAAGGTCCAGGACAGATTGGAGCTCGATTTTGATATCCTGTGGGTGGAAGGAGAGATATCAAACCTTCGACAGCCTTCATCAGGCCATTGCTACTTCACCTTGAAGGATAATCGGTCCCAGATCAAGGCCGTGCTGTTCAAGTCCCAGGCAGCCCGCCTCCCTTTTGATCTGGAGGATGGCCAGTACGTAATCTGTTTTGGAAGGCTCAATATCTATACCGGCAGGGGCGATCTCCAGTTGGTGGTGGAAACCGTTGAACCAAAGGGAGAAGGGGCCCTTCAACTGGCCTTTGAACAGCTAAAGGTCCGCCTGGCAAAAGAGGGGCTTTTTTCTTCTGAGCATAAGCTGCCGCTTCCACTGCTTCCACAAAGGGTCTTTGTCATCACATCCCCCGCCGGCGCAGCAATCCATGACTTTATCCGGAATGCCAGGGAACGCTATCCAGGGGCAAGCATCGTACTCTGTCCGGTAAGTGTTCAGGGAGAAGGGGCTTCCGGAGAAATAATTGATGCCCTGAGAATTGCCCGGCATGTTGCTAGGGAAGGTGATGTCATACTCCTCACTCGAGGAGGTGGCTCGCTTGAGGATCTCTGGGCCTTCAACGATGAGACCCTGGCCCGGGAGATCTTCAGTTGTACCATACCTGTTGTCTCGGCAGTAGGCCATGAGGTCGATTTCACGATTTCAGACTTTGTGGCAGATCACAGGGCCGCCACCCCCACTGCAGCGGCACAGCTCCTTTTTCCCCGCAGGGAAGAGCTGATGGACAAAGTCGCAATCCTTATCAGAAGAATGATCCTTTCAAGTCACAACAGGTTAAAAATCAATCAACAGGCGGTTCAATTACTCCGTCATCAACTCAAGGATCCTAGAAAAAAACTTGTGGAGCAGAGACTTCGTCAGGACGACCTTAATGCCAGGCTGTTGAGAGTCATGCAAGAAAAGATTGTTTTTCGGTCCCGGGGATACCTGAATCTGCGTGAAAGGCTCGCGGTACACGAACCTGGAAGACAGCTTGCCCTGGCCAAAGCCGAATCCTGCTCTCTGTCGAGGCGTTTGATCCGGGCCGGATCGGTCTCTATTGAGAGGAAACGCCAATCCCTTGCTACATTGTCCGGAAAGCTAAACGCAGTAAGCCCGCTTGCAGTCCTTGCCAGGGGCTATAGTCTGGTTTATCGGATATCCGGAGGGGAACTTGTAAAGCGAGCTGATCAGGTGGCAGAAGGTGAACGTCTCCTGATAAGACCTGAAAAGGGTGCTATACTCTGCAAGGTGTTGTCCACTGGAAAAAACCAGAACAAAGTACTATCTGAGGTAGCCGTTCACGGCTTGAAACTTGAAATTGGAAAGTAGAAATTTGGGAGAGATGAAACGAGTTTACGAGTTGGATGTTTACAGACTGGCAGAAGAGTTATCAGATATGGTCTGGCACGACTTTGATAGGTGGAACAAAGAAGTTCAGACCCGCCTGCCAACGCTTGGCACTGGCGGGCAGAACACCGTAGGCTATCAGATAATACGATCAACAACAGTACAAAAGCATGAAGGCCAAATTTCCAATTTCTATTTTCTAATTTCAACGTTCCGTGAACGTTTCCAATTTTTCTCATGCCTGCTCATGTTTTTTATGACGTGTTTTTTTTCCATCTGGAGCTGCAACCTGGAGGTAGAGGCTGGATCGTATCCGGTTTCGGTTATTATGGAACCAGAAAAGATCCCTCTGGGAGGCATTGCACTGGCCACAATAAAAATAAATGACAAAATAGAACTCCTTGATGTCAAGTTTCTTGGGAAAAAAATCCCGTACCACCGTGACCCATCCAGCC
>JAUXDR010000259.1 GCA_030618205.1 Deltaproteobacteria bacterium
GTGAAGCTGGCAGCCCGAAATGGTACTTTTCTTGAAATCTCCGGCCGGAAAGGTCACAGTTTCACAAATGGCCACGTAGCCAAGCTTGCCAAAGCTCATGGCGCAAAGCTTATAATCAACTCGGATGCCCACGCCCCGGAAGACTTCATGAGCGCTGAAAGGGCACGGAAAGTAGGTCTTGGTGCAGGGCTTAACTCAGAGGAAGTTGAGTCGATCTATGAAGTGGCTTGGAACTGGGTCCGTTCCTTGATATGAGCTTATATCTGCCATACCTTTTTTAAGCGAGCCTCAGCTCAAATGCTCATGTACGGTCCGGGCCAACTCTTTGGAAATCCCCGGCACGTTACTGATTTCTTCCGAGGAGGCCTGGCGCACTCTGGTCAGACTTCCAAAGTGCTTTAAAAGCGCCTGTTGCCGTTTTGGACCCACGCCTGAAATCTCACTGAGACGTGAATGTAGTCTCTTGGCATCCCGCCTTTTCCGGTGAAAATTAATTCCGAACCGGTGGGCCTCATCCCTCACCTGTTGTAGGAATAACAGTACTGGATGATGCCGTGGCAAAAACAAGGGCTCAGACCATCCCGGACGGAAGATCTTCTCACCTTCATCCCTGATCTCCTTGGCAAGGGCCACGAGATCAAATTCTCCAAAAAGGCCTGTGGAATCCACCACCTCAACTGCTTGTCCGAGTTGCCCACGGCCTCCATCTATCAGGAACAGGTCGGGCAGATCTCCTCTCTCCTTTCCCCGGGCGATTCTCCTTAGCATTACTTCCCTGATCATTGCGTAATCGTCTGTACCTCTGACTCCTTTGATATTGTAATGTCTGTAGCCTTTTTTGTTCGGTTGACCCCTGTAAAAGGCTACAAGGCTTCCGATAGGAAGTTCTTCTCCTGTTATAGAGATATCCACGCCTTCAACTTTTTCAGGTGCATATTTTAGATTCAGCACATCCATCATAATACCGGCCTTTTCCCGCCATACCTCGTGTTGTCTCTCAACGGAAAGCATGGCCTGCCCGGCATTTGTTTCAGCCATCTCAAGCAGTCTGCATTTTAGACCTCTTGCAGGCCTTCTGAGTAATACTGACCTGCCAACCATGTCGAACAGCCATTCTGAAATCAGACCGGAATTTTCTACCTTTTCCGGAAGAATTATCTCCTTTGGCACAGGACTCTCTTGATAAAATTGACGAATGAATACAGATAGTATTTGCTGATCCGTCTCCTCAATAACCCTGTTCAAATGGTGTATCTCCTGGCCCTTCACTACTCCGTCCCGCACCCTGAGTACAGCCAATGTTGAGATATCTCCACCGCGAGCAAGGCCGATAATGTCCCAATTGGCGTGCATGTCTGCTACTATTGACTGTTTTTCAGCAACTTTCTCAATGGCATAGATCTGATCTCTCAAGATCGCAGCCTTTTCGAACTCAAGTGCCTCTGAGGCCTCCTCCATCTGTGATCTTAAAATCTTAAGAAGGGGACCTGTTTTGCCCTTGAGGAATAGCTTTACCTGCCTTACCTGATCAGCATAATCCTTTTCTGAGATAGCCCCCACGCACGGGGCCAAACAACGCCCGATCTGATGTAACAGGCAGGCACGAACCCTGGTTTTCATGGATCTGTCAGAGCAAGTTCTAAGCCCAAACAAGGAGGAAATGGACCTCAGGGTCTCCCTTACCGCCCTTGCAGAAGGATAAGGGCCGAAATAGAGTGCCCCGTCTTTTGCTCTGCGCCGAACAACGCTCAGTCGGGGAAACGGCTTTTTTGTGTCAAGTTTGAGAAAGGGATAAGCTTTGTCATCACGGAGCACGACATTGTATTTGGGCCGGTGTTCCTTTATGAGCAAGGCTTCAAGTATAAGTGCCTCTTTTTCAGTAGCTGTGACTATAATCTCAAATGAACCGGCCAGCTTCATAATCAAGCCTGTCTTCGGCAATACAAACGAACCAGGCCTGAGATATGAGGCTAGCCGTTGCCGCAGGTCCCTGGCTTTTCCAACATACAGGACAGTATCCTTTGAGTCTCTGAAGAGATAGACACCTGATACATGGGGAATTGTTGCTAGGTTGGTAATATTTGAAATCTCAAAACGGACCGGCTTCACCCTTATTTTACCCCTTGGGAAAATCATAAGCGTTCACGGAATGTCGCGCCAGACCATAT